>JAYVRS010000452.1:0-1900 GCA_043776185.1 Bryobacteraceae bacterium
CGCGGTTGCCGCCCAAAGCGTGCAAAGTGACGTGGGGCGTGATACTCTACCGGACATGACCAAGAGTTCCCGTATTCTAATCGCTACCACTTTCCTCGCCGCCTTTACCGTTTTCGCCGTTACCGAAGCTGAGCTCGGCACGGCCATGAAAGCAACGCAGAAATCCATGGGCGTTTTAAAGACCGGTAAGGTGGGGCCTGACGCTGAAGCGGCGGCCATGACGATCCAAAAGAGCATGACCGCAGGTGCCGCGTTTTTCGCTGAGCACAAGATGAAGGAAGCCGAAGATTGGTCGATCGCCTCCGCTAAGAGCGCCGGCGAACTGGCGGTCGCCGCCAAGGCCAACGACGAAGCTGCCGCTACGGCCGCCTTCCGCGGCGTCGCCACCAGTTGCAAAACCTGCCACACGGCCTATCGTGAGCAGTTAGCCGAAGGCGGCTATAAAGTGAAGATGGCGCACTAAGGCGCTTCTCAGTTGCGGAAAAGCCCCGCCGCCCTTTCGAGGGATCGCGGGGCTTTTCCATTTTGCGTTAACTTTGGACATGTTTTATCGTTGCGCCATCGCTCTGTTCGCTGCCACCGCCTACGCGCAACAGCCAGCCGCTTTCGCCGTCGTTGGTGACTGGGAGGTACGGGTGACCTTGGCGGACGTCGCCACTAAGACCGTGCGAGTGACGCCGCCCGCGATGATTGAGGTAACTGCCGAAAGGTACAGCGCGGTGCCGCTGTTTCGGCCCAAGGTGGGCGGCTGGTTGAAGGGCGTTCAGTTGAATGGCGTAAAGGCGCAGGAGACTACGAGCCCGCATTTGCTCGACCCTGAGAGTTTCACTTTGCGCGCAGGGCCCGAAGCGGATGGTCCGTTGCTTGCGCGAGGTGTCGATTACGAAGTCGATCTGGAATGGGGGACGTTCGGTCGTTTGGGGGAGGGCCACATCGCGCCGGATGCGACCGTGTTCGCCAGCTATCGCCACGCCCAACTGCGGCTGGACGCCATCGTGCTGATGCCCGATGGCCAGATCCATATACGGTCGGGCGAGCCGCGCGCGGCGGCCCCCGCTGTTCCGCGCTTACAAGCGGGCGAACGCCATCTGGGCAATATCTATCTGCCGGGATTCATCACCAAGTTGGAGCCTGATCACCTTTTTCCCATTGCGGAGTCGGCCTATCCTGAGCTGCCTATTTCCCGAAGCGATACCGTCGCTCGTCTGATCCGTAGGCTCAGCGAGGGCCAGTCGCTGCGCATCCTCGCTTGGGGCGATAGCGTTACCGATGGCGCCTATTTGCCCGCGGCTGAAAGGTGGCAGCAGCAGTTCGTCAGCCGTTTGCGGGCTAAGTTTCCGAAAGCCAGTATCGAACTGACGACTCAGGCCTGGGGCGGGCGTAACACCGGTAGCTATCTGGCTGAGCCGCCCGGCAGCGCGCACAACTATCGCGAAACGGTGCTGGGCGTGAAGCCGGACTTGGTGATTTCGGAATTCGTCAACGATGCCAGTCTGAAGCCGGCGCAGGTGGAGGAGCGCTACGCGCGGCTGCTGGCAGATTTTCAGGCGATCGGCGCAGAATGGATCATTTTGACGCCCCACTATGTGCGCCCCGACTGGATGGGCCTCACCCGCGAGCGCGAGATCGACGAGGATCCGCGGCCCTATGTGGCGGGCTTGCGTCAGTTCGCCGCCACGCACGACGTGGCGTTGGCCGACGCCTCGCTGCGCTACGGCCGCCTTTGGCGTCAGGGCGTTCCCTACAATGCGCTCATGGTGAACGCGATCAACCATCCTGACGCGCGAGGGATGCGCATTTTTGCCGACGCGCTGATGGCACTCTTTCGTTAGTTCTTGCGCTTCGATCGTAACTCGCGAAATGCGGCGATCTCCCGGTCCGCTTCGGCGATGCGACCGGA
>JAYVRS010000453.1:0-1898 GCA_043776185.1 Bryobacteraceae bacterium
ACTTCGTCGAGATGTTTGTCGGCGTCGGTGCCAGCCGCGTGCGCGACTTGTTTGAACAAGGCAAAAAGAACGCTCCGTGTATCGTCTTCATTGACGAGATCGATGCCGTCGGCCGCCATCGTGGCGCTGGCTTGGGCGGCGGTCACGATGAGCGCGAACAGACTTTGAATCAGCTGCTGGTGGAAATGGATGGCTTCGAATCGAACGAAGGCGTCATCCTGGTCGCCGCCACCAATCGCCCTGACGTGCTCGACCCGGCCTTGCTGCGCCCCGGTCGCTTCGACCGCCGTGTCATCGTCGACCGTCCTGATCTGCGTGGCCGTGAGCAGATCTTAAAGGTCCACACCAAAAAGACGCCGCTCGGCGACGACGTCGACCTTAGTGTCATCGCCCGCGGCACCCCCGGTTTCGCCGGTGCCGATCTCGCCAATCTGGTGAACGAGGCGGCCCTGCTAGCTGCCCGCCAAAACCGCAAAGTGATCACCATGGCCGATTTCGAATTGGCCAAAGACAAGGTAATGATGGGCGTGGAACGCAAGTCCCGCGTCATCAGCGAGGAGGAACGTAAGCACACCGCTTATCACGAAGCCGGCCACGCCGTGGTGGCTTCGCTGGTGGCTCATGCCGATCCGCTCCACAAAGTATCTATCATTCCGCGGGGCATGGCTCTCGGCGTGACGATGCAGTTGCCCACCCAGGACAAAGTGGACTTCACCAAGTTGCAGGCCGAAGCCCGCCTCACCGTTCTGATGGGCGGCCGCGTGGCCGACGAAACCTTCATGAGCATGAAGAGCGCCGGAGCTTCCAATGACATCGAACAAGCCACCAACCTCGCCCGCCGCATGGTCTGCGAGTGGGGCATGAGTGAGATGGGCCCGGTCAGTTACGGCAAGCGGGAAGAGCAGATCTTCCTCGGCCGTGAGATTGCCCAGCATCGTGACTATTCCGAAACCACCGCGATCAGCATTGATCAGCAGGTACGCTCCTTTATCGAAGACGGCTATACTCGCGCCAAGAAGATCATCGACGATCATCGCGACGCCACCGTGTTGATCGCCGAGGCTTTGCTGGAACGCGAAGTGCTCGATGGCAATGAAGTGCGGATCCTCATTGATGGCGGTACGCTGCCGGTCTTTAAGCCCGTCACTCCAGTGAATCACTCGAATGACCAAGGGCAGCAGGTGCAACAGGTGATCCGGCCGGCGAACAGCATCACGCCGCCCCCGATGGCCGGCCCGCAGCCCGCCTAACTCATCGTGCGCGCTTACCGCGTTTATCTATTCGACATCGACGGGACGCTCACTGACTCTGCCCCCGACATCTGCGGAGCCATCCAGAGCGTGCTGGATCTGCGCGGTATCCATGACTATTCGGTGCCACTGCTCCGCAGCTTCATCGGCCGCCATCTGGTAGATTGCTTCAGTCACATCAATCCGGCGTGGACCGTCGCGGACCTGGATGCGTTGGTCCTCGATTACCGCCGCATCTATCCGGCCCGCGATCACGCCAGCACCGTCTTGTATCCAAGGGTGGGCGAAACGCTTCAATCTCTCGGTGGGTTGAAGTCCACCGCCACCACCAAAGCCACTACCACGGCGCGCCTCGTTCTTGAGAAGTTCGGCTTACTGCCGCATTTTCACCACGTCCAAGGCACCGATGGCTTCCCCCACAAGCCCGCGCCCGATGTCATCCAGCGCGCCTTGGCCGGCTTAGGCGCCTCGCACGAGGACTGCCTCTTCGTCGGTGACGCCACCGCCGACATCGAAGCTGGGCACGCGGCGGGCGTGGACGTCTGTGCGGTCACTTATGGCTACGGCGACCCCGCTGCGCTCGCGGCCCTCCAGCCCCGGTACACGATTTCCTCAATTTCTGAACTCCTGTCCTAGCCAAATCATCTA
>JAYVRS010000454.1:0-6080 GCA_043776185.1 Bryobacteraceae bacterium
AAGGTGGATATTTGTTCTTCTAGCGCCGGTAGTTTTGTGGGCGCAAATTGGCAGTAGCGGAACGCTGAAAGGCACCGTAACTGACTCATCCGGGGCCACCGTGCCGGGTGTCGTGGTCGTGGCCACCCATACCTCAACCGGCGTAGAGAACCGGCGGGAAACCACGGCCTCGGGGCTCTTCGTCATCGCGCCGTTGGCGCCAGGAAATTATCGACTCACCGCCACCGCCAATGGCTTCCGGCGATTTATTCAGGAAAATATCGTGGTGGATGCCCTGTCCACTTTGGAGTTGAGCGTGAAACTGGAGGTCGGCGCCACTACGGAGAGCGTCACCATTACCGGCGTGCAGGCTGAGTTGAACACGTCGGATCCGCGCATGGGGCAGACGGTGCGCAATGAGATGTACACGGCGCTGCCGCTGTCGATGGGTGGTGGCAATCCGCGGAACCCAGCCGCCTTTATTTATTTGATGCCGGGGGTGCAGGAAGGGGGAACGTTCGGCTTCATCAACGGCGGGCAAAGCTTTTCAAAGGACGTCTATATTGAAGGCCTGCCGGTAACCGATGCCGTGCGGCAGGGAGAGAGCCGCGCGATGCAGTATGCCGTTTCGGTAGAATCCGTGGAGCAGTTTCAGGTCGAGACCAGCGGCCAGTCAGTCGAGTTTAACGGGCAAGGCTCGGAGAATTACACGGTGAAGTCGGGAACCAATCAGTTTCACGGCTCGCTTTACGAGTATTTCCGAAATACTAAGCTCGATGCCCGTAGTTTCTTTTCGCCAACTCGGCCGCAGCAGAATCAGAATCAGTACGGCTTCACTTTTGGCGGCCCCATTCAGCGTAACAAGCTATTCTTTTTTGGGGCCTACGACGGATATAAGTACCGCGTAGCGACCGACTCGCAATTTGTGACGCTGCCGACGACGCGCATGCGCACCGGCGATTTCGGTGAGTTGAGCGCAGGCATCTTCGATCCGCTGTCGACGAATTGTCCGGCGGGGGTGAATTGTACCCGCACGCAGTTTCCCGGCAACGTGATTCCGGCTAGCCGGCTAAGTCCGGCTTCGAAGTTCTTCCAGGACGGATTGCCCCAACCGAATCTTCCCGGTATTGCGAGTAACTATCTGGCCAATAACCAGGGTATTGGTTTCGACAATGAGAACCTGACGGCGAAGGTGGATTGGAATCTCACCGAAGCCCATCGGTTTACGCTTTTGATGACGCGCGGCGCGCATGATCAAAGTGGTCCGGTGCGTGGGAATCCGGTGCCGCTGCCATTGCCTTATGTGGTGACGAGAGTGGTGCGTGAGTTGCCGACCGTCGGCCAGTTGAAGCACACCTGGGTCATCAACTCGACGATGCTAAATCAAATAAATTTCGGTGCGTCACGTCTAAATGTGCCAATCACCAATCCGACCATTGACGGAAACTGGGTGGAAAAGGCGGGTATCAAGGGCTTGCCCAAAGGCGACGCCACTCAGTCTTTTCCGGAGGTGGCTTTCGGGGGTCCGAACGCGCCCGCAGGTTGGCGAGGCACCGATGCCCGCCCGTTTCTGGATGCCTTAAATAACTTCACGCTCCAGGATAGCTTCCAGTGGATTCGGGGCACGCATTCGATCAAGGCTGGTTTTCAGCATCAGCGCTTGCAGGATAACTATCGCGCGCGATACGACGGCACGCTTTTCACTAGTACATTTGGCAATGCGCAGACGGCGGGATTCAATAATGGCGCGCTGAATAACGCCTCGGGCAATTCCTACGCCAGCTATCTAATGGGCAATCTGGCTTCGGCTTCAGTAAGCGAAGACTCGGTAGTCACCTCCGGAGCGCGCTATCGCACCTATTCATGGTGGGTGGGCGACGACTGGAAACTAACGAGTAAGTTGACGTTGAATATTGGGCTCAGGCATGACATCATGCAGCCCTATGTCGAAGTAGCCGATCGAGTGTCATGGTTCAATCCAGATGTACCGAATAGCTTGCTGCAGGGATTCAAAGGCGGATTGCAATTCGGCGGCAAGGGGGCCGATCCACTTTACTGTAACTGCAGCACGCGCATCAAAACGCAGTTGGGGAATTTCGGGCCTCGGTTGGGCTTCGCTTACCGCTTGAACGAAAAGACGGTGGTTCGGGCGGCTTATGGAGTGATGTATAGCCGGCACGGCGCCGTGGGCGGGCGCGGAGGCGCGCGCGAGGGCACGGGGAAGCTTGGTTTTACGGCCTCGCCAGGATTTGTTTCGGTGGATTCCTTCAGCCCGGCGTTTAACTGGAACGATGGAATTCCCGCCTATCAACGGCCGCCTTTCTTCGATGCGACCTTGAACACGGGCTTCACCACTGATCGCCCCACCGGCGGGTCGGTAGGGTGGGACAACCCGGAAGAAGGCGCGCGGCCGCCGCGCTATCAAAACTGGAACTTCTCCCTTCAGCGGGCGATCTCCTCGTCAATGACCTTGACCGCGGGCTATGTGGGCGGCAACGGGAAGTTACTGCGCGGCGGCGGTCTCGGCATTTGGTCCGGCCAGATTCGGCCGGAGAATCTAGCACTGGGTAACTTGCTTACCGCTCAGGTGACGCCGGCCTCGCTTCAATCGGCGCGCGCGATTATCCCAGGAATTAACCTGCCGTATGCCAACTTCCGCGGCACCTTCGCGCAAATGTTGCGGCCTTTTCCGCAGTACTCGGGCGTCACCGCGGACTTTGTCAATTTGGCGAGTTCGAACTACAACTCGCTGCAGTTGACGCTATCCAAACGCTTCTCTAGCGGACTTACCTTCAATGTCAATCACACCTGGAGTAAGACGCTTTCGGATGCCAACGCCGGACGCTCCGGCTATGCCTGGCACAACGAGAAAACCCACGGCGAGAGTGATCGTCGCCATGTATTCAACGCCATGATCGTCTACCAGACGAAGTTCGGGTTACAAAATAGCTGGGCCAAAGCCGCGGCGAATGGCTGGCGCCTGTCCAGTATCACCAGGATCCGCTCCGGCTTGCCCTACGGCATTATCGGTGCTTCATGCACGTTGCCCAATGCCGGTGCTTGCCGGGCTTCCTACAACCCGGGCTTTACCGGTTCCCCTCGGATCAACGGCGAGTGGGGATCGGGTGACTTACTCGGCGCGCGGCCAATCTTCCTGGATAAGGCAGCATTTCAGAATCCCCCGGCTTACGCATACGGCAATACGCCGGGCGCGGGCTCCTATGGCTTAGTGGGGCCCGGGTTTTGGAACGAAGATATTAGTGTGACTCGAGAATTCAAGATCTGGGAGCGAGTGAAGTTGAACTTCTCGGTGGAGGGCTTCAACATTACGAACTCGGTGTTCTTCAATGGACCAGCGTCTCTGGACATTAACAATGCGAACTTCGGGCGAATTACGGGTCAGCAGAATACGGCTCGATCGTTCCAGTTGGCCTTAAAATTGCAGTTTTAGGCAGGAGAATTCGCGATGATCGCTTTAGCGTTATTAGTGCTGATGGCTCAGGAATCAGCGGCGCCGCCGCCTAAGTCCTGGGTGGATCCGGATACGGGGCACCGCGTGGTCCGGCTGACGGACGAGCCAGGTAGTGCGTCGCTGTACTTCAATCAAAACGGTTACACGGCGGATGGCAAGAGGTTGGTCTACACGACGCCCGATGGAATCTCGGTGCTGGATTTGGCGACCGGGCAGGCGCGACAGGTGGTGAAGGGGCGCGTAAGGTTGATCGATGCTGGGCGCAAGAGTCAGCGGGTCTACTACATTCGGGAAAATGCTGCTTATTTTACCGATGTCGACTCCGGCGAGACCAAGAAGATTGCCGGGTTACCGCCGCGAGGAGGTATCTCGACGGTGAATGCCGATGAGACGCTTTTGGCGGGAACTTACATTGAGGGTGCGGGCCAGGATTACAACAATCAACGCCCAGCGGCGGCGGTGGCCGCGCCGGCGGCGCAAGGCCATCCGCTCGATCAGCCACGGAATAAAGGACAGATGATGGAGGACCGCCTAGCGGCGCGGCTGCCGATGGCTCTGTATACCTTGAATATTCAAACGGGCGAAGTTAAGACGCTCCACCGGGCCACCGATTGGTTGAATCATTTGTTGTTTTCGCCGACCGACCCGACTTTGCTCATGTTTTGCCATGAGGGACCCTGGCATAAAATAGACCGCATCTGGTCCATGCGTACGGATGGCTCGCAGATCAAGAAATTGCACACCCGGACGATGGCCATGGAGATCTTTGGACATGAGTTCTGGGCTCCCGACGGAAAGACGATCTGGTATGACTTACAAACGCCCCGGGGCGAGGACTTTTGGCTTGCCACTTACGATGTGGCTAACGGAAGCCGGAGGCGGTATCATTTGGCGCGAAATGAATGGTCGATTCACTTTAACGTGAATAAGGATGGCAGCATGCTTACTGGCGACGGAGGCGATCCGGGCCAGGTGGCCCGCGCGTCGGATGGTCAGTGGATCTATCTATTCCGGCCCGAGTTACTCGAGAATAAAGGGCTCGATAACCGGGAGTTTGTCCGGCCAGGAGTGTTGCGAGCCGAGAAGTTGGTGAATATGGCGAAGCATCAGTACCGCCTGGAGCCCAATGTCAGCTTTACGCCCGATCAAAAGTGGGTGGTGTTCCGCTCAAACATGTTTGGGCCCACTTACGTTTTCGCCGTCGAGGTGGCGAAGCCTAAGCCGGAGTAGCGAAGGAGCGCCGCTCGTCCGGGCGGCCAGGGACCGCCGGACCTCACGGTGTTTTGCACGCTTGGGATGCCTTGTGCTACACTTCAGGCGAATGCCCCAAGACCTCCATCGTCTGCATCACCACCACCATGGGGCGACGTGTGTTCGGCGGGCTAACGGATAGAGACCCTGATTCAAGTCAGAAAGGTTGCCCCGCCGAGTGTTCGGCGGGTTTTTTATTGCTATGCGCGATGCGATTCTAAAGTTGGATTTTGCCAAACTGGATGGCCTGATCACCACGGTCATCCAGGACCATTTGAGCGGCCGTGTCCTAATGGTCGGGTTCATGAATGAGGAAAGCTTCCGCTTGACCGTTGAATCCGGCAAGGCGGTGTTTTTTAGCCGCAGCCGCCAGAAACTCTGGCGCAAAGGCGAGAGCTCCGGCCATTCGCTCCTGGTGAAGGAGATCCAAACGGATTGCGATACCGATGCCTTGGTGATCAAGGTAGAGGCGGTGGGCCCCGGCGTGTGCCACGCTGGGTACGAGAGCTGTTTCTATCGCACGCTGAACGACCAAGGCGAATGGCTGGAGACCGAGCCACGCACTTACGACCCCAGTCAGGTCTACGGGAACTAATCAATGAAAAAGATAAAATTGGGCTTACCCAAAGGTAGCCTCGAGAACGCCACGGTCGATCTCTTCCGGCGGGCCGGTTTTCAGATCACCATTTCGTCGCGCTCCTACTTTCCGGCCATCGACGATCCGGAAATCGAGTGCATGCTGATTCGCGCGCAGGAAATGGCGCGCTATGTGGAAGACGGCGTTCTCGACGCCGGGCTCACCGGCTACGACTGGGTGATGGAAACGGGTTCCACCGTCGAAACTGTCGCCGAGCTTGTTTACTCTAAGCAAAGTACGCGCAAGGTGCGCTGGGTGCTGGCGGTGCCAGAAAATTCGAAGATCCATAGTGTAAAAGATCTCGAAGGGAAGATCATCTCGACCGAACTCGTCAATTTTACCAAGCGTTATCTGGCCAAGCACGGGGTTACCGCCAAGGTGGAATTCAGTTGGGGTGCCACGGAAGTGAAGCCGCCTTATTTGGCCGACGCTATCGTCGAGGTTACAGAAACCGGTTCGTCGCTGCGGGCCAACAAGTTACGCATTGTGGAGGAGTTACTCGAGTCGAACACGCAATTAGTAGCTAACGTGAATAGCTGGCAGGATCCTTGGAAACGTCGCAAGCTTGAGGACTTAAAGATGCTACTCGAAGGGGCCATGGCGGCGTTAGGCAAAGTGGGATTGATGCTGAATGTCGAGGAGCAGAATCTCGACCGAGTGCTCGCCGTACTCCCTTCGCTAAAGAATCCGACGGTTTCCCGCCTCAGCCGCGGCAATTGGCTGGCGGTCAATACCATCCTC
>JAYVRS010000455.1:0-1897 GCA_043776185.1 Bryobacteraceae bacterium
GACATAGGGCGAGAGCCCGGTGAACGGGTTATTCGTCGTCAATCGATTGTTATTGAAATCCACGCGCGCGGAAGCGCCCTGGAAGTTCAACTTCTGGCCGAGCGATAAGTTATTCGTAAATGACCGCTCCACCAGCTTTCCGTCCGCCGAAACCAAGACGCTAGGCGTTGGCGTGCTGCGGCTCTCGAAGCCGGGCGCATAACGAAAGAACGGGTCATAGACACCCTGGGCGGCTTGCAGCGAAGCCCGGCTTAATTGCGTGTTGACGCGATCGATCTCGATCTCCAGGTTACTGGCCAAAGCCATTTCAATTGCCGCTTGCAAGGTAAGCTGCCGTTGCGTCGCGCCGACGCCCACCCGAACTGAGGTGACGTCGGGATCCGCCGCCTGAACGGTGGTTCCGATCACGGTTAGTAATACCAACAGGCTCGCCGTCGCCGTGCGCAAACGGAAGCGACCGATCAGCCGGTTCCACCATCCACCGTGCGCCAGATCGTCGAATAGCGAGTAAGCTACCGGCGTCACCAACAGCGTCAGTAATAGACAGAGCGACTGGCCGCCAATCACAATGATCGCCACCGAGCGTCGCGATCCCGACCCCGCACCCCCACCCAACGCCAGCGGAATCATACCGGCCACCAGCGCGGCCGTCGTCATCAAAATCGGGCGTAGACGGTCCAGACAGCCCTTAATAATCGCCTCCGGCCGAGGCATTCCCGCCCGGCGTAGATTCTTGATGTGATCGATCTGCAGAATCGAGTTCTTCTTCACGATGCCAAACAGCACTAAGATACCCACTGAGGAGTAAATGATCTGATAGTTTTCCTTGAACACCAACAAGGAGATGATCGCGAACGGGACCGAGAGCGGCAGGCTGAGTAAGATTGTAATTGGATCGACGAAGCTCTCGAACTGCGACGCGAGCACCATATACATGAAGATAATGGAAAGCAGAAAGGCAACAATGAAGTTCGACGCGGCTTTGCCAAACTCGCGGCTGGCCCCGGCCAAAGCCGTGGAATAGCCAGGGGCCATGCCCAGGCTGGCTTCCTCTGCCTTTAATACGTCGAGCACGGTGGAAAGAGACTGGGGCGCCACAATATTCGCCGACAGCATGATCTGGCGCTGCCGATTGTATCTTTCGATCTGCGTGGGACCCACCGACTCACCGAAGCTCGCGACATTGGAGACCGGTACGTTACCCAAACCACTGGAGGGCACGTAGAGACGCTCCAGCGCACCCGCCGAGTCACGGAATTCCTTATCGACCCGCAACTGCACGTCAATGCGGTCGTCGCCTTCGCGATAGGTGGTCACCTGTCGATCGCCCCCCACTAAGGTACGCAGAGCCGTCGCAATGGAGGAGACGCTCACATTGAGGTCAGCCGCCTTCTCGCGGTTGATGTTGACCCGTAACTCGGGCTTGCCACCTTCATAGGAGCTCTCCACATCTTCCACGCCTTCGAGAGCGCCTAACTTAGCGCGCAGCACGGTGGCATATTTATCTAACTGGGCCAAGTCTGGCCCTTGCAGCGTGAACATCAAGTTCTTATTCGGCCCGCCTCCTTGAATCAAAGCCGGACGCTGGACGCTGATAATTAGATCCTTGTACTGGCTGAATTTCTCACGGGCGATGCTCATGATCGCATCCTGCGTGATCGTGCGCTCTTTGTCACTTACTAAGCCAACCAGAATAAAGCCCCGGTCTACTTTGCGCAGTTGGTCGGCACCGATAGTCGTGAGTACGCTCTTAAAGCCAGGCAACTTACGAACCTCGTCTTCCAGCTGGCTCAACGTGGCGTCGGTGCCGGCTAGCGATGAGCCGGGGGGCAGACGCACGATGACTTCGAATTCGCCCTGATCGTCCACCGGAAGAAAGTCCTTGCCGACCATCTGC
>JAYVRS010000456.1:0-6068 GCA_043776185.1 Bryobacteraceae bacterium
AGTAGTTGTCCTTCTTCTTGCATCCCCTGAGTCTTGGGGTTGTCAAGAGGACATTTCTACTTTGCTAAAAGGGACATTATCACTTTGCCGCCACAGCCCTGGCCTTCGGGTCTGGCCTTCGGTCGCTCGGCGGCTGGCTGGGCTTGCACGAAAATAGGCTGGCTAACTTACTGTTCCGCGACCACGGAAATGCGAAACTTGGGCGACGTGCCTACGGTGGCGGGCTGGACGGTGGTGCGGGTGGGGAGGGGCTCGGGGATGAGCTCGGCGTAAAGTTTGTTCATGGCGGCGAACTCCTTTAAGTCATCCAGAAAGACGTAACTCGCGACGATGTTGGCCTTGGGCCCCGCGAACTTCTGGAGTAAGCCGGTGAGGCCGATGAGAGTCGTGCGGTAATCGTCCGAAGTGAATTGGCCGCAGTAGACGGTGCCGTCGGAGGCGACGCAATTCTTCTGTCGCTGGCGCGGCTTCAGGTGACGAGTGGCCACGCCGTGCAAGGCCACGTTGACGCCGAAGGGCAGGGCAGGGACGCGGGTGACGGTGATGGCGACATTGTCACGGTCGACGATGTTGGCCGCCAAAGCCTGGCTGACGGACTCTTCGGGCATGTGGGCCGTGGTGTAGACGTTCAACGAAATCATGTGGCGAGTGTCCAGGCCGGCGGCGGCCAGGACGCGCTTCAGACGGTGGAAGGCCGTGCTGACTTGCGCTTCGGGTGTGGCGGGAATCTGGCCCGAGTCAGCGTCGCGGCCGAGAATGCCGGAGAGGTAGGCGCGATCCTGGATCAGCAGCGCCGGGCTCAAGGGCACCGGCGACTTCGACCCGGGAAGTTCCACCCCCTTGATCACCGATTTGTCGCGCACGGCGATGGCATTGATCTCAAACGGCGTGGCGGTGGGCATGGCGGCCACTTGCACGGTGGCGCGGGCGGGCGGCGTTTTGCGGAAGTATTCGCGCCACACGCGGTTTAGGGTGTCGTAGTGGGCCAAGTCCTGATAGTAGATATGGGAGAAGACGATGTGGTCCATGGTGAGGCCGGCGGCTTCGACGATGGCTTTGACGTTGTCGAGGGTTTGGCGAATCTGCGCTTCGGGTGTGGGGGGCAACTGGCCATCGGCGCCACGGGAGCCTTGGCCGGAGACATAGAGGCGATCGCCGGCCCAGAGTCCGGGAGAGTAGGGACCGACGGGTTTGGGTCCGTTACCGGGGAAGACGCGAGTGAATCGCGATGTTTGCGCGGCAGCCAGCAGGCTAAGGCTGAGGAGGAGGAACAGCTTCATTCTGGGTACCAGTATGCCTTAGACCGCCTGCGCCAATGAAGCGGATCAGTTTGCCCCAGAGCGTTTGGGCGAGTTCAGCGGCATCGGCGGGATTGCTGGGAATCACTTGGAAGTGCAGGCCGGCCATCTCATCGGTGGTCTCCGGGCCCCAACCGACGCGTTGCGGCGGCCGCGAGGGATTGCGCGGGTTCTGGCTGCTGTTGTCGTAGAGGAACTCCATCTCCAGCCGCGTGTCGGCAGGCAGGCGGATGGGGCGCCGGTAGCGATAGTTCTGTTGCCAGTTGAAATCCCAATCGAGCACTTCGAAGAGGTTCTGGCGGCGGCCGGTGGGCAGGATGGCCCAGGCGCGCATTTGGCGGGCGAGGTAGTGCGCGTGGGGGATGACACCCAGCAAGTCGACGGCGACGGGCAAGGTGATGGCATCGCGGACGCGATAGGCGCGGTCGCCGGGGGCGATGTCGATTTGGCGGCTGGCGAGGGCGACATCGAAGATGGACTTGGTGGGAGGCGTAGGCGAGAAGTAGAGGGCGAGCCGTGACCGATCAAGGGATGGTGCACCGGTGACGTGGTAGTGGATCTGCAGGACGAGGTCAGCAGATTTGCGCAAGGGCAGGGCGGTGCCGGCGGGCATTTCGTAGGCACCGTTGCCGGGCGACCACCCTCCCAGGCTGGCGGTGGGGAGGAATCCGGGCAGCCCAAAGCAGCGATAGCCGGGGCCGGGTTCGGCGGCATCGCGTTCGCGGGCGCGGCCGGTGCTATCCAAAAAGAAGAGCGCGTGGTGAACGGCGCGCCGGCTGCCGGGGGCGAATTCGAAGGACTTTACCCAGTGCGAAGCGGGCAGGTTAGTGGGAATGACGAAGCACTGGTAGACGTCCTGGCCGACGGCCGATACGGCAAAAGGTTCGGCCATTTCGAGGACGAGGTCCGGTGGGCCGAGGGCCCATTCTGGGGACGATTCCGGCGCCTTCGCTACCGGAACAGGCGCACCTTCTAATGTTCCCGTGAGCGCCCAGGAGTCGAGGGTCAAGATTTCGACGGCGGTCAAGCGCCGGTCGCCCGCGAGTTCAGCGCCTTGGAGGTGGCTGGCCTTCCAGGGCGGCATGTAACGACTTTTGGTGACTGCGGCGATGGTGCCGGCATGCGTTCGAGCGCTGGCATAGGTGTCGAGAGCGAAGGGAGCCACTTGGCCTGAGCGGTGGCAGGGGACGCAATGTCGTTGGAGGATGGGGGCTACGTGATGCGCATAGTCGGGCGCGGCTTGTAAAACTACGATATTCAGGGCTAAAAAGAGACGGGTCATCCCATATCTACTGTGGCATCTATGAGATACTCAGGTCGAGAGAAGCGAGAACGATTCGAGTGGCCTTACGGCTCCAAATTCCCAAAGGCGCTTTGTTGGTGCGTCTGCTGCTGCATCCGGTGGGTAAGATTCTGCTTGCCTCCACGCTGTTCTTTTTCATTGCAGGTCTGGGAGTTTTCACCTATTTCTACGTGCATTATGCGCGTTTGATCGACGAGAAGCTGGCGGTGGGGCCTTTTGCCAAAACCTCGCGAATCTACGCCGCCCCATCCACGCTGAGCGTCGGGGAGACGGTGACGCTGGACGAACTAGCCGCGCACCTCGACCGTTGTGGTTACACCCGCGCGTCCACGAATATAGTCGGCTGGTACAACCTGCGAGAAGATGCGATCGAAATCTTCCCGGGCTCCGAGTCTTATTTCGACAAGCAAGATCCGGGCGTCGTTAAAGTGCGGGACGGCAAGATCGTGCAACTGATCTCGCTACGCGACAACACCGAATTGACCCGCTATTCGCTGGAGCCGGAACTGATCACGAATCTTTTCGATAAGAACCGGCAAAAGCGGCGGCTGGTGAAGTTCGCCGACCTTCCCAAGCACCTGGTGGATGCGGTGACGTCGGTGGAAGACAAGCGCTTCTTTGAGCATGCCGGGTTCGATCCGTTGCGGATTGTGAAATCGCTTTACGTCGACGTCACCACCGGGCGGTTGGCGCAAGGGTCCTCGACGCTCACCATGCAACTGGCGCGTGGCCTCTGGCTGACGCTGGAGAAGAACCTCACGCGCAAAGCGGCTGAGACGCTGATCACCATTCATCTCGAACAGAAGCTGACCAAGGAGCAAATCTTCGAGTATTACGCCAACTACGTTCCGCTGGGACGGCGCGGTAGTTTCGACATCCATGGGTTTGGCGAAGCGGCGCAGGCTTACTTCGGCAAAGATGTCGGGCACCTGACTCTCGAAGAGGCGGCGACCCTGGCTGGCGTAATCCAACTTCCGAGTTACCGCAACCCGATTCGCTGGCCGGATCGCGCCATGGCTCGCCGCAATGTGGTGCTCACTTTGATGCGTGACAACAGCAAGATTACCGACGCGCAGTTGGCCGAGGCAAAAGCTTTACCGATGGTGGTCTCGCGCGGCTCCAGCGAGACCAACGACGCCCCCTATTTTGTCGATTTGGTGAACGATACGCTGCAAGACAAGTTTCAGGATCGCGACTTCCAGGAAGGGGCCTATCGCCTCTACACCACGCTCGATTTGGACTTGCAGCGCGACGCGGCTGAGGCCGTCCGTGTCGGTATGGTGGAAGTGGATAAAGCCATTGAGCGCGTGTATAAGGGCAAGCCCAAGCTCCCCGAAGTGCAGGTGGCGATGGTGGTGTTGGATGCGAGTACGGCCGAAGTGCGGGCGTTAATCGGCGGACGCAACTACGGGCTGAGCCAGTTGAATCGTTCGTTGGCGAAGCGGCAGCCGGGCTCGATCTTTAAGCCATTTGTCTACGCGGCGGCGCTCAATACGGGCTTGTACGATGCGCCAGAAGTCTTCACCACGGCCAGCGTGTTGGACGATGAGCCGACGGCCTTCCAATTCAACGGAAATAGCTATGAGCCCAGCAACTATAAGGACCATTTCTATGGTCCGGTGACGATGCGGCAGGCGTTTGCGCGGAGCCTCAACATCCCGACCATCAAGCTGGCGCAAAGCGTGGGCTACTGGCGGGTGGTGGATATCGCCAAGCGCTCAGGCCTCACTGGTCAACGCGGCACGCCCGCCGTGGCCCTGGGTTCTTACGAAGCCACGCCCATCGATATGGCGGGGGCCTACACCATTTTCCCGAATCAAGGTGCCTATACCAAGCCGACCTGGATTCACTCCATTCGCGACGCGGAGAGCCACACGATCTATTCATCGAAGCCGGAGCGCCGTCAGGTGCTCGATCCGCGGGTGAATTATTTGATGGTGAACTTGCTCGAAGAGGTGATGCGTTCCGGTACCGGCGCCGGCGTACGGAGCCGCGGCTTTTGGCAGACGGCCGGCGGCAAGACCGGCAGTTCCCGCGATGGTTGGTTTGCGGGCTTCACGTCGAAACTGATCTGCGTGGTGTGGGTGGGTTTCGACGACAACACGGACATCAAACTGGACGGCGCGCGTTCCGCCTTGCCCGTTTGGACGGAGTTCATGAAGCGAGCGCATACGCGGCGCGCCTATCGCTCGCTGCATGGTTTTGCGGCTCCCGAAGGAATTGTGGGGGTGGATGTCGATACCGCGAATACAAAGCTAGGCGTGGCGGGCACTAAGGGCGTGCGCAGCGAAGTGTTTATTGCCGGTACGGAACCGGTGGAGCAGAGCGGTGGCGGTACCCAGGCGGCGGCATGGGATACCGATCAGCCGGTGCCGGAAAAAGCGACTGCAGCGGCTTCGGGCACTCCTGCCGTGCAGACGGAACGTTCTCGACACGTCTCTTCGCGGGTGGTGAACGTGCAGAAGCCGAACGAAAAGGCCGATAAACCGGCAGCCGACAGTGACTCGACGGCCAAGCGCGGTTTCTGGGGGCGAGTTCGGTCTATATTGAAGTAGCGACCGGTTTCTCAGCCGGTGCGCGATAGGAGGCGTTAGGATGTTTCGATTCATTCTTCTCTCCCTGGCTGGGGCCGTCTTGGCTAGCGGCCAGAGCGATGTGGCCCGCAGCTTTGCGGGTTCCAGTCCCAGTCCAAGTTCCAGCCCTGCGGCGGGTCCTACGCCCGTTCCTGGGCCGGCGCAAGCGGGACTTCAGGTACCGGCCAATCCGATCACCACCGAGATGCGCGGCGACATTTTTATGGCTCGCAAGATGTATCGCGAAGCGGTGGAGATGTACCTGCAAGGGCCGCAGGATTCGGCCATCACTTGGAATAAGGTCGGCATCGCCTATCACCAAATGATGAATCTGGATTCGGCCCGCAAGAACTACGAGAAAGCGTACAAGCTCAACCCGAAGTATCCCGAAGCCATCAACAATCTGGGAACGTTTTGGTATGCGCGTAAGAACTACCGGCGCGCGATCACCTACTATAATCGGGCGCTGGTCCTCACGCCGAACTCCGCCTCCATCCACAGCAACTTGGGCACCGCGCACTTCGCCCGCAAGAAATACGACCTGGCCATGGCCAGCTACCAGACCGCTTTGGAGTTGGATCCGGAAGTCTTCGAGCATCGTTCGAGTGCCGGTGTGCTCCTGCAGGAGCGCAGTGTCAACGAGCGCGCCAAGTTCCACTATTACTTAGCCAAGACCTATGCGAAGAACAACCAATTCGAAAGGGCCCTGCTCTACATGCGCAAGGCGCTCGAAGAGGGATTCACCGAGAAGAACAAGTTCATGGAAGACCCGGAGTTTGGCGAACTGCGTAAGCTGCCCGCCTTTGAGGAATTGATCAAGCTGGAGCCGCGTGTTCTTTAGTCGCTTCCTGCTGCTTCTGATGGTGTTGTTGGTGGGATGTCAATCTGGCGCGC
>JAYVRS010000457.1:0-6061 GCA_043776185.1 Bryobacteraceae bacterium
TGGAGTTGTCGCGCGAGTTGGGTGGGGCTAAGGCCTAGTTCTTTCAATTCTTCAGCGAGATGTTCGCCGGGGTGTATTGCGGTCACTGCCATCTGAATCCTCCTGGTGATAGTCGACGATTTCTACTTCGGAAGGGCCCGTCACTCCGTCTGGCCAATCAAAACAGAGCCGCCACTGGTCGTTGATCCGAATACTATACTGGCCTTGCCGATCACCTTTCAGCGCTTCAAAGCGATTACCCGGCAGGACAGCCAGGTCGTTTCTCGAGGTCGCGCATCGAGTCGATCGAGCTTCAAACGCGCCTGGCGCTCAATCCCCGAAAGGGCTTTCACCCATGCGCCAGCCGCAAAGTCCGAAGTGCGCTTGTCGCGATAGCTAAGGATCAAACCTCACGCTAGGTGAATTTACGCTGTACGTCAAGCGTAACAATTAGGAAACAGGGCCATCCACACGGGGTGCCCCGGGGTGGTATCTAACCGGGTGGCGTGGGCGTTGCCGGTGGTGACGCTCACGGCTGGGTCGCCGCCGGGATAGGGTCGATTTCCTTGCTCTTGTTACCGTAGCCAGCTAATACGCTGCCCCGTAGCGCTCTGTAACCCTGTGGCTCAGTTTTGTGGCGGTCCTGACGGCCTTGGCGGCTGCTTAGCCCTCGCTTGCCCTTCCGGATTGAGGTCTTTCGCCTCCCCTGATCATGCGTGGCACCAACTGGGCTGCCAACTGGGCTCGTCTCATTTCCACGCCTGAGTCCGCTCAGCAAGCCTTCGTTACAGAAGCTATCACGACTATGACGTAGCTACCGAGGACCATCATTGACACGGAATAAGTCAGTCGTCGCACACCGACGAACATAACTACGGACCATGCGCCGATGAAACCCGACTCGAACCCGAGCGCCGAGTTGGCTAATAGTTGCCCGGACACCAGTGCGGCACCAAATAGACCCACCGACGCTACAAAGAGCGTTACGTTGTCCACAATGATTCGTCCAAGTTCAGTCAAATAATTTAAAGACGCAATAGCGCCATATACCCGAGGTACCAAACGATAGAACTGGAGAACGATCACCAGCGCGAGGTAGAGCGTAACACCGTGTTCTGTTAAAATGCGGGGCAACTGATCCCTCCATGTGGGTGTAAGGCCAAAGGCGAACGCCACATGGCTTAAAGTATTGACAATTCCGCTGATAGATTGGGAGCTTTGACCTACGCTCACGAGCATGAAATGAATTCTGACGAATATGCAGGCAACCAGCGTATAAGCAGCGGCTCGCGCGAACAGCATCATCCCGGTTTCAGCCCATAGGTCAGTTGTGATGCAAATACTCGCGCCGCCCGATGAACGAGTGCCTGGAAGGCAACCAATTCAAGGGGGCCGTGCGCGGTGTGGCATTCATGGATAAGTGTCAAGCCGTCAGCGGTCAACTCTGGAAGATTGAAGATGCAGGAAAGGGCTTTGTCCGCCTGAAAACGCAATTTCGCGGCGATGGCGAATGTCTGGAAGGCAACCAAGTGAAAGGGTTGGAAAAAGCTGGTGGGGCATTCATGAACCGATGCTCAAATGTCACTGGCCAACTCTGGACGTTGGAAAAAGTCCAATAACTTCAGCCTGACGCTCTGTGCCGTGGGGGGAGGGTCAAGGTGTGGGTTTTGCCCTCCCTCGCCAAGCTGCTGGCGTCGGTAGGAGGCATGGCCCATGCCTCCATCTCAGTGCCGCGAGCCCCTTGCCTTAGTAGCTGGGCCGGGATCGGTATCTTCGCTGGGTCGAGGCGACGAAACCCAAATTCGTTTTTTTGAATCGAGGTTGAACGATAAAAAATTGGCGTCTGTCGTTGACGGCTCTGGGGACGCTGCTGATCGCGACGAATGCCGATCAGGCGTTCGCCCAAACTTACTCCCACTGGCTCGGAGGATCAACTGAAGGTCATCGCTCGCGCCCGTTTTCATGATCAGGAGTGAGCGCGCCCCGCGCTCATGGAGGTTTTATCCCGGCGCTCTGCCTGGCACCTTGGAAAAGGACCGCAATGAAGGGATATGTTTCATTTTGAAACTGCTTTCCCGCGTTGAAACGCCTTTCGACCATGCCCTCCCGAGTTCCTCCGCCTGCTAATCGGCGCACCCGAGCGTATACTCATTCAATGACCATCTTCCACGGTCTCCGTCGCGCCGTCGCGCTGCACAGCGAGCGACCCGCCATCCTTGAGGCGGACGGGACCCAAACCTACGGCGACTTCTTCCAGCGTGTGCTTCGATGCGCTCAAGCGCTGCGGGGCCAAGGCATTCTCCGCGGCGACCGGGTGGCGGTGCTGATGCTCAACTCGCCGCGCTTCTTGGAGCTCTACTTCGCCACGGCTGCGCTGGGCGCCGTTATCGTGCCCATCAACACTCGCTGGAATGCGGCCGATGTCGACTTCTGCCTGCGCGACTCCGGCACCAAGCTCCTGGTGACCGACCTGGCTTTCGACGCCGTTACGTGTCCGGCCGTCGCCCTCCATCTCCGCGATGCCGCATACGAGCCGATGCTCGAAGCATACGCCCCGCTGGATCCGTTCGCCGCGGCGATCGAGGAAGAAGACCTCGCCGCCTTGATGTACACCTCTGGCACCACCGGCGGCCCCAAAGGCGTGATGCTGACGCACCGCAACCTCTACACGCACGCCTTACAGGTGATCGCCGAACTCGAGATCCGACCCAGTTGGGTCTATCTGCACGCGGCGCCGATGTTCCACGCTGCCAACTGCGCGCTGATGTACGCGCTCGCCTTCAAGGGCGCCGCCAACGTGTTTCTGCCGGCGTTCCGGCCGGAGACATGGCTGGAGAGCGTGCAGCACCATCGGGTGACGTGCGCGGTGCTGGTGCCCACCATGTGGCACTTGATCGTGAATCACCCGCGCGCGGCGCAGTTCGATACGTCGAGCCTGGTCCATGGGCTCTATGGCGGATCGCCCATGACGCCGGATCTGCTGCGCCGCGTAACGGAACGGTTTGGGCCGATCTTTATCCAGGTCTACGGCATGACCGAGGCCTGCCCCGTGATCACCCTGCAACACGCCGCCGAACATCGGCCGGAAAAGGCCGGCACCGCGGGACGGCCGATGATGGGCACCGACGTGCGCGTGGTCGACGATCACGATCAAGACGTTTCGATTGGCACGCCGGGCGAAATCCTGATGCGTGGATCGCACCGGATGAAAGGCTATTGGAACCGGCCCGAGGCCAATGCGGAGGTGCTGCGCGGCGGCTGGCTCCACACCGGCGACCTGGGCCGCCTGGACGAGGAAGGCTTTTTGTACGTGCTGGACCGGAAGAAGGACATGGTGAAAACCGGCGGCGAGAACGTCTATTGCCCTGAGGTGGAGGCCGTGCTGACCGCTCACCCGCAAGTGCTCGAGGCCGTGATCTTTGGGATTCCCGACGCGAAATGGGGCGAATCGCTGCGGGCGGCCGTGGTGCTGCGCCCGGGCGCAAGCACCGCCGATGACGACCTCATCGCGTTCTGTCGCCAACGGCTGACGCATTTCAAATGCCCGTCCTCGGTGGAATTTCACGAATCGCTGCCGAAGGGTGGGTCAGGCAAAGTGCAGAAGAGCGAATTGCGCCGGGCGCATTGGCCCACCACGCCCGCCTAGCGTTTTCGCATCGTCTGACAGAGTCTGCGAGGCGAGTCGAAGCTGCCACCACACGTTGCCCGCCAACGCATGGGCGTTGAAAAGAACATTGCGCAAGCTCAACCGACAGTTAGGCCCCTGCCACTGCGGGCAAAATGGTTCTTCGGCAAAAAGACGAGATTCTTCTGTTAACGGCTGAGCGGTTGCTTCCGAAATTCGCCGTACATCAATTCCTCTACAAACTCCACGCATTTGAAGTCCAGGAGCTGGGCGTTCTTTTCCTGACGTCGATAGAGCGGCATGCTGATTTTCCACGGCCGGGTAAAGACCTTGGGGTCTTCAATCGTCGCTTCATAGGAGATCACATCCGGACTGATCCGAAGGTAGCGCTCGACGACGTGCAGCGCATCGCTGTGAAAATTGCCCGCGCGGTCAAACCAGGTTTGGTCGTTCAAGCCTGTCACGTCCACCACCAGGGTTTCTCCCTCCCAGTGGCCGACGGATTGTCCCATCCAGGCATCCACGGGAGCGGGTCCAGGATCCTTCAAATAGATATTGCGCGCAGCGCCCGCATATTGATAGGCGATGAAGATTTGGCTCGCGCTCTGCAGAATTCGAAACGGCTGTGGAATGTAGGTCGCGCGCGGCACCCCGGGCAGGAAGCACTTGATTTCCGGATCGCGTTTTAGCCAGTTCTCCTGGTTCTCACGTTTTTTGAGCAGGGCTTCTGGTCGATAAGGGATCGCGCCGCCCTCCACCACTCCGAGGCTGGGAGGCACGGCTCCGACGGCACCCAAAGCCAACACGGGCGCAGCCGGCACGGGACCGTCAGGGCCTGGCCTCACCGCCATGGCCGGCCGCGCACTGTGACCCTCGAGATCGTAGTTTGCTTCATTCAGCGTTTGCCATATCCCGTTGAGGTCGGGCTTGCCGGCGCTGGTGCGTGGTGCCCGATACGCCGCACTTTGACCTGCCAGTGGCATCGCCGCCGCCTGGAAAATGGTGCCCGCGACAACCACCTTCATCGCGAGCTGCATGGAGATTCGCATAAGCCCTACCACCTTTCTTGCTTCCCAGCCATGGTCCACTTTCATTTCGCCGCGGCCGGCCGAACTCGGACGGCTCGGGTTCACTTGGTGGGGGCTTTCCCGGGTTCAGCCTTCTCCCCCGCCCGAGCGCCGGCCAGCATACTCGAGAGGGAGTAATTGCCCTCATGGCAAGCGTACTCATAGATGAGCCCGGGTGCCGGGTTCATGACAATCTCCCCGGTCCACGGTTTGGTAAACGCCGACGGATCGTCTATCGTGAACCGGTAGAGGATCGTATCCGCGCTGGTGCGCGTGAAACGCTCGACGACGTGCAGGTCTTGGCCGGATCCCCGAAAGTGAGTTTTGTCGTTAAAATTTGTGGTGTCGACGACGAGGGTATCGCCTTCCCAATGTCCCACCGAATCTCCCATCCACCGGCGGATGGCTGGTGAGAGGTGCGCCCGTCCGTCCAAGGGGATGATGCGCGTGTCGTGGATCATCTCCACGTTGATCGCGACATAATCGCGGGTCTGGACGATTTGATAGTTGTTGTTATACCCGGCCGGAACCATCGGGGGGCCGGAAGTGCCCCACTGCAGGCAGCGGACGGGCAAAGTGAAGTCTTCCGGCCCCTCGGGAGGGCGCGCCTGAATCGCCCCACGGGCCGCGGCGGCCGCTCTTGCCTCCGGCGTAAGGGAAGGCACTCTTCCGTCCGGAGGATCCACGACGATCGAAGTGCGGAGGTTGGACGCGATCTTCGTTCCCCGCTCGAACCAAACCTCATTGTAGGCGCCGCCCACGTCCTCTTGTGCCGTAGCCCCACGGTGGTCCCGATTCGCCCGTTCGAGTGTCGTCCTGGTGAACTCCGCTGCTTCTTGTTCGGTGAAGAATTCTTTCCCGGCCAGATCCTTGGGTCGTTCGAAGGGCGTGAGCGTGGCGTTGCTCCAAGTGCCTCCGAGATCCGGACGGCCGTCAGGAGTGCGCGGAATCGTCCGAACTTTGGCTGCCTTGGCAACCGCTGGGGATGGGGCTTGGGCCACGACGGGTACGGTAGCTACCGCCATTACCGCAGTTGCAGCCAGCAAAGCGAGAGATGGATGCCTCATTTCGAAACCGCCTTTCAAATTTTCGCGTCAAGGGCCAACCTTGAAGCCCCGGAAGCGGCTTGGCGTCTCATGGGCTCCGAAGAAGTCTGTAGTATACACCCGGGGCCTACTGGCTCTCCGTGGAGCGGTTCGGGACACGCTGCATAATATGCAGCCAATACCCAGGCGGGGCAAATCGGTTCTTACGGCATTGAGCCTCCGTTAGATAGTGTGTTTTCGCGCCCACTATTCTCATTTATTTGTCAGGAAAAATGCGGTGGAGTCAGGCCTCACCGCATCTTGAGGTCGCTAATGCGTTTCATTTGCATACACTTATCGCGAAA
>JAYVRS010000458.1:0-6059 GCA_043776185.1 Bryobacteraceae bacterium
GAGGGCCGCCTCAGCTACACCCGGCTTCAGTTCGATTCCCGCCCCCTGAGCGAAGGCTTCGACGTCGCCGCTCTCGGCTTCCCCAAGAGTGTCACGGACAACATCCTCTTCCAGCAGTTCCCGCAAATCTCGATTCAAACCTATGCCCAGGGTGCGGGCCTGGCCGTTACCGGCGCCGCTCCCAATGAGTTCGATCAACTCGGCGGCGTCGGCCGCAACCTCGTCCCTCAAGACACCTGGCACGCCCAATCCCACGCCACACTCATCAAAACCCGCCACAAAATCAAGTTCGGCTTTGATACGCAGCTCATCAAACTCAATGCCTTCAACTCCCAACAATCGGCCGGCCAATACATCTTCGACCGCGTCTACTCCCAAGGCCCGGACCCCAACGTCACCGCCCTCAATTCCGGCCATGGCTTCGCTAGTTTCCTCCTTGGCGTTCCCCAGGCCGGTGCCATCACCATCACCCGCCCCCTCTTCCTCTACCAGCGCTACTACGGCCTTTACCTTCAGGATGATTGGCGCGTCACCAACAAACTCACGCTCAACCTCGGTCTCCGTTGGGAATACACCACTCCCTACGCCGAAAAGTTCGGTCAAATCGGCTACCTCGACTTTAATGCCACCGAACCCATCACCGGCCTCAAAGGCAACTTCAAACTCATCGAACCCGGCGGCTACACCTCCGATCCCAATCGCAAGAATTTCTCACCCCGCCTCGGCCTCGCCTACCAGCTCAATTCCAAAACCGTCATCCGTTCCGGTGCCGCCATCTTCTACGCCACCTACGTCGGCGTCAACGCCGCCGCCACTGATTTCGGCAACGGCAGCTTTCTCTCGAACGCCCTTTTCCTTGGCCAACCAAACGCTCTGCCCAACACTCCCCCGCAGGGCGGCTCCTGGTCGAATCCGTTCGCCGGCGGCATCATCGTTCCCGACCGGAATACCAACTTCGCCGGTCAGAACGTCCGTGCCGACGTCCGGAATCGTCCCAACGCCTACGTTGCCAATTGGACTTTCTCTATCCAGCGCATGCTCAGCTCCAACACGATGTTCGAAGTGGCCTACGTCGGCGCCAAAACCACCCATCTTTACTGGAACCGTCAGCGCAACCAAAACGATCCCGCCCTGCTCCCCCTCGGCAGCCAGCTCTTGGCACCGGTGCCCAATCCCTTCTTCGGTAAGATCAAAACCGGATCCCTCAGCGGTGCGACCATCCAGAATCGCCAAGCCCTTCGGCCATTTCCCCAGTTCCTCGACCTGCTCATCTTCCGCGACCCCTATGGCGACATGAGCTATCAAAGTTGGTACATGCGTCTTGAGAAGCAATACTCAAACGGGATGATTCTCAGCGCTTCCTACACGGCCTCCAAGACGATCGCCAACACCATGCAATCCAACACCTGGGTCGTTGGCCCTTCCAACAGCCTCTATAACGCCCGCGACAATCGTGGCATCGAGGCTAACGATATTCCCCAGCGCCTGGTCTTTAGCTACGTCTACGATCTGCCCTTTGGCAAGGGCCGCAAGTTTCTGGCCGGCGCCCCGGCCATCGTCAACCACGCTTTGGGCGGCTGGCAATTCTCATCCATTACCGTGATGCAGAAGGGCCGCCCCATCTTGATCACTGCTCCCGACACCACCAACCTCCTCAACTTCTCATCCACCAACGGCCGCGCCAACCGGGTCAAAGATCCCGTCCTACCCGGCGGCCAGCAGACGAACAACAACTGGTTCGACACCACCGCCTTCCAACGCACCGCTCCCTACACCTTCGGTACCGATAGCGTCAGCCAGCCCCGCCTCCGCGGTCCCGGCCGAGTCAACTTCGATTTCTCGTTCCTCAAAAACACCCGGATTCGCGAGCGCTTCAATCTACAGTTTCGGGCCGAGATGTTTAACATCTCCAACACCCCTGCTCTCGATGCTCGCGGCAACACCACCGATGTCGCCAGCGCCCAGTTCGGCCAGATCGTCAACGGCGGTAACCCGCGCAACATTCAATTCGGTCTACGATTGGTCTTCTGAAGCGATCTGCCATTCGGAAGGTTTCTTCCCTTTTCAGCCGCGGCTGGTCTTGTGCGGCTGAGTAATATGCGGCTCAGTAATTTAACTCACGCAACCGATCTCCAGATATACTACTAGCCAATGTTGCGCCATTTCATTCTTCTTGCTGCCGGACTGTGGCCAGCGGCCAACGCCCAGACTCCGGTTGAGGAGGGACGGCAGTTCTATCTGGGCCACTGCGCGCATTGTCACGGACCCGACGGAGAAGGCGGCCGCGGTGTGAACCTCACGACGGGCCGCTTCCGCCATAGCTCGAACGATGACGAGCTGCTAGGCACGATTCGTACCGGGTTGCCGGGAACGGAAATGCCCGGATCGCGCTTGCCCGTGGCGGACTTACGCAAACTGGTGGCTTACGTCCGGCGGCTGGGCGAGGCGGGATCCTCGGAGCAAGCGACCGGCGACAAGGCCGCCGGCGAGCGCCTCTACGCCCGCAGCGGATGCGCGCAGTGCCACGCCATCGGCTCTGCGGGCGGCTCGGCGGGCGGCGCGCTGGGGCCTGCGCTCGGTGCCGTGGGCTTGCGGCGCAGCTTGAAATTTCTTCAGGACTCCCTCGTGAGCCCCAGTGCCTACAATCCCAAGGAGTATGTGGGCGTCCGCGTGGTGACTGCTGCGGGTGAAACGCGGACCGGCGTTAGGCTCAACGAAGACGACTACTCGGTGCAACTGCGGGACCCGCAGGACCGGCTGTGGTCGTTCGAGAAACGAGACCTCCAGGAAGTAAAGCGCCTGGATCAATCACTGATGCCTTCCTATCAGTCGCTATCCGCCCGGGACCTGGCGGATCTCGTCGCGTATCTAAACTCTCTGCGGAGGAGTGAATGATGAGAGCCCTGGCTCTAGTGTTGGCCCTGCTCGCGCCGATGGCCGCGCAGGTGACGTTCGAACGCCTGGTGAAAGCCGAGACCGAGCCAGGGAACTGGATGACGTACTCGGGAAATTTCTTTGCCCACCAGTTCACGGCCCTCGATCAGATCAATTCGTCGAACGTATCGCGACTGCACGTCAAGTGGATCTACCCGCTGAAGACCACGCACAAAGTGGAGACCGTACCGCTGGTGGTGGATGGCGTGATGTACCTGACGCGCCCTCCGAACGACGTGCTCGCGCTCGACGCCGAGACGGGCCGCAAGCTTTGGTCGTTCGATTACAAACTGCCGCCCAAGTTGATCGCCTGTTGCGGGCAGGTGAACCGTGGCCTCGCGATGGTGGGCCACACGCTCCTCATGAATACCGTTGACGCCCACGTGCTCGCGCTCGACGCGCGCAGCGGCCGGCTGCTCTGGAAGACCTCCCTGGCGAACTATGCCGAAGGCTATGCGGCGACGTCGGCGCCGATCATCGTCAAGGACAAGGTAATCGTGGGGATGGCGGGCGGCGAGTACGGCGCGCGGGGATTTCTCGATGCCTATTACATTGCGACGGGAGAGCGGGCCTGGCGTTTCTACACGACCGCCGGCCCCGAAGATGAAAACTTCCGCTCCTGGGCGGGCGATAGCTGGAAGACGGGCGGATCCACCACGTGGGTGACGGGTGCCTACGATCCGCAACTGAACCTGATCTATTGGGGCACGGGGAACCCCGGACCGGATTACAACGGCGACGTTCGCGCCGGTGACAACCTCTATAGCGATACGATGCTGGCGCTCGATGCCGATACCGGCAAACGCAAGTGGCACTTCCAATTCACGCCGCACGATGTCCACGACTGGGATGCCACCGAGACACCGATGCTGGTAGATGCGGAGTTCGGCGGGCGGCCACGGAAACTGCTGCTCCATGCCAATCGCAATGCGTTCTTCTATGTGCTCGATCGCGTGACCGGCGAGTTCCTGCTCGCGAAGCCGTTCGCCAAACAGACCTGGGCCAAGGAAATCGGCAAAGACGGGCGGCCGATTCGCCTGCCGGGGACGTTTCCCACCAAGGCCGGTGTGAAGATCTACCCGGGTGCCACGGGAGGCACAAACTGGTATTCCCCCAGTTACAGCCCCAAGACGGGCTTGGCGTATGTGGCGGCTCGCGACGAGGCCGAGATCTTCTACACGGCCGACGCGCCGTACACCCCCGGAGCGTACTTTATCGGCGGCGAGCACAAGCCGGTGCGCGATGAGTTTCCCTCCGGCGCGATTCGCGCCATCCATCCGCAGACGGGTGCCATCCGCTGGGAGCATAAGCTCCTCACTCCTCCTTGGGCCGGGGTGATGTCGACCGCGGGGAATCTCGTGTTTGGCGGCACTAACGAAGGCAACTTCTTCGCTTTGGATGCAACCACCGGCAAGCACCTCTGGCGGTTCCCGGCGGGCAGCCAGATTATTGCCAACCCGATCAGCTACTTGAGCAAGGGACAGCAGCGCGTAGCAATCTCGGCCGGCGATGTGCTCATCGTCTTTGGGCTGGACTAGGGAGACATAAGGCGGTTTATGTGACTCGACGACAATGGATGACGATGCCCGTAGGCGCGGCCGCCTGGGTCAGGGAGACAGCGGCGCAAACCGGGCCGCTCAAGATCAAGCGCGTCGATGCGCATGTGATCCAGATTGGCAACCGCCAGGACGTGGTCTGCGCGCGCGTCGAGACCGAAGACGGAGTGCACGGCTGGGGCGAGGGTACCACGCCGCCCAACGTCACGCCGGTGTATGCGCAGATCCGGTCGCTGGCCAAGCTGGTCATCGGCGAATCCGCGTGGGACATCGAAAAGCTGTGGCGCAAGATGTACCTGATCGAGGAGAACTCGCTGGGCGGCACCTTGTTTGCCGGCATCAGCGCGATCGACATCGCCTTGTGGGACATCCTCGGCAAGAAGCTCGGCGTGCCCGTCTACAAGCTGCTGGGCGGCAAGATTCATCCAAAGATTCGCATCTACACAAGTTATCGCTGGGGCAACATTCCGCGCACCCGCGAAGCCTACTTCCAGCGTACGAGGGAACTGATGGCGCAAGGGGCGACGGCCGGTAAGTGGGATCCCTTTGGCGAGTATCCGGGCCCGGACCGGCAACTTTCCACCAGCGTATTGAACGAAGTGCGCGAGATGGTGCGCGGCGTGCGGGAGGCGGGCCCCGCCTTCGATATTTGCGTGGAGGCGCACGGGAAGTGGAATATGGCATCGGCGGGGCGAATGATCAAGATGCTGGAGCCTTTCGATATCTTCTTTCTGGAGGAGCCAGTTCCGCCGGAGGATGTTGACGCGATGGCGGCGCTGCAGCGTTCAACCACCATTCCCATCTCGACAGGCGAGGGATTGCAGTCGCATTGGAACTATCGCGAACTATTGCAGAAGCAGGCCGCCCGCATCATACAGCCGGACGCCGCGCGGGCCGGCGGCATCACGGCGATGAAGAAGATCGCGGCGATGGCGGATGCCTCTTACGTCACCGTCGCGCCGCACAATCCCAACGGCCCCATCTGCACCGCCGCGTCGATTCACGTGGCGGCGTCAATTCCTAATTTCGTGATCATGGAAGAAGGGAACACCAGCACGGGCCAGTATGCAGGCATCTTCAAGGGCGGCTGGAAGGCCTCAATGTCGCACTGGCAAGTGCCGGAGTCGCCGGGGTTGGGCGTGGATCTGACGCCGGAGTTTCTGAAAGAGTACTCCGTGAAGGTGGAAGTCTAACCACTTCCGCGACCGCGTGGCTGGCATACCCAACCCCGGACTCCGCCAGCCCCCAAAACTCTTGACCTCGCCTTGGCATTCTGAAAGCTGGAGGAACCTCATTCCCACCGAAAACCAATTCGCGGCCAACCGCGCCAGCGCAGCCAAGTCCACCTGACCTTCCAATCCAGCGCGGATTTCCCGTCAAGAACCGTTTTGACAAGGGCGTCCCAAAAACCCGCGTCCGGCACCACCCGCAAAGCGGATGGGTTGATGAGTTGGGCCGCCTCAAAGGATGTGCGCCGGTTGGCTTAGGCGTCGCGCTTGGGCGCGCATGAGGGATCGGTGTCCACATGCGGCGCGCGGGCGGAACGGCGATTCGAGCGGTGACGCCGGC
>JAYVRS010000459.1:0-6057 GCA_043776185.1 Bryobacteraceae bacterium
TACGAGATTCCACCTCATGTCACCTACCCGGATGCCGCTTTAATCGAACCTTTGGCTTGCGTCTTGAAGGGCATTGAAGACTCTTTTGTCAGTGCGGGAGACTGCGTAGCCGTCATCGGGCTCGGCCCCATTGGCCTCATGTTCGTCCGCATCGCCGGACTCTTGGGAGCCCGCGTGATTGCCATTGGACGCCGCCAGGGTCAGTTGGAACGGGCCTTGCGCATGGGTGCGAAGGACGTCATTTCGACGGCTGACACCGAAGATGTAGTCGCGGCTGTACGCGCCGCCACCGGTGGCCACGGAGCCGATATCGTCATTGAAGCCGTGGGAAAGCCGCAGACCTGGCAAGAGGCCGTCCGCATGGTCCGCCGCGGCGGCACCGTGAATCTCTTCGGCGGATGCCCGAACGACACGTCCATTTCGCTCGACACCAACCGGCTGCACTACTCGGAAATCACGCTGAAGGCGAGCTTCCACCACACGCCCACCCTAATTCAGCGCGCCTTGAAGGCCGTCGCCCGCGGCGATATCACCGCCCGCGACTTCGTCAATCGCGAAGAGCCCTTGCAGAATCTGCTCGAAGTCTTCAAGCACCTCATGAGCCACAACGGCCATATGAAGACCGCCATCATTCCTTAGCTGATTCGGGCCAAGGCTCGGTGAAGTGACCGGCTTACCAAACCAGTTCCTCGTCCCCGGCACTTCCGAATTCGCCCATTACCAGTTCGTCGTCGCCGTTTCGCCCAATCGCTTGGGCGGCCGCAGCCCAACCCGCGCGCACCCGTCCGGCTGGTCGGCGCAACACCAGGGCATCGCCTTCCACCGTCATCTCGGCTCAGGCCTCAGCGCTCCACCCCAGTTGTTTCAGCAGTGGCTTGGTGTATCACGAAACCCTGCGCGGTGCCGATCTGCCGGATCCTGACATGCAAAGTCTTCATAGAGTTCTCCTTATTGGCCCAGCACCCGTCGACGCAGGCGCGCCCACACCGTAAGCTCCTCGGGCTCCAACGTATCCGGCATTTCGAGCGCCGGCAGATCTTCCGGCGCCGTCGGAATACGCGGACGCTCCACGCGCGCTTGGTCAAGGAACTTCACCTTATTCCCAGCAAACACGTACCTTCGCCGCCAAAAAGTGCCATCGCCATCTTCCAGCACCAAGTTGAATACCGGTGCGCCCTCCGATGGATCCATCACCCGAATCGGCAGATAACCGGTGAGATCTTTTTCCCAATGCGCCGTCTCATAGCGGTGGCGCTTGGTGTTGAAGATCAGCACGCGAAAGCTGTCGAACTGATAGGGCTTGGCTCGTTGGCTGATCGTGGTCCACAGAAACTGCTGCTTGCGCCCCTTTTCGCTATCCAACACTTCGCCCATCGGGAAGTAGGAGGTGATGCGATTCTTGTTCGCGTATTGGGCCACATCGTCCGGCAGCGCCATCACCAGCGCGGAGGAGATCACCCAGCCGATACCGCCGCTCTTGGTCCGTACCAGGGTCCAATCATCGTAGCGCGGCCCCACATCCAGCGGCACGACTTTGTTGAGTAAGAGCGCGTTCTTAACGGTCGAACGTTTGGCCGCTTTGGCCACCAGATCATCGGGCGCGTGCCGGGAGAGCTCCTTCCAGTCGGCGGGCAGGCTCGGCGGCCGAGGCTCCGCCGGCGGAGCCACTTTGGGCTCATCGTCAGCCTCGGTTTTCTGCCGTTTCCTCTTGGTGGTCTTGGCCGGTTGCACCGGACCCTGGTAGGGCGTCCGCAGCGCCACCCGGTGTCCCAGCACATCCACCCTCTCCTCGGGCGGCAGCCGGTCAAAGCTGGGTGAACTGCGATTCGGGCTGGTGTGGATGTTGAGCGCCTCGTAAACCTTGCCCTGGCCCATGGGCGGCGTATCGCGGAAGTCCTTGGCGATTTGCTTCAGCGCTTCCATCTCCTGGCTCCGGACCAGGGCCCGTCCGTCCAACCAGCCCTCCTTGCCGCTGACGGTGCGCACCAGGGCGTAGCGACGTTTCCATTGCAGAATGTCGAGCGGTTCGCCGAAGACCGCCGTTTCGACGATGTCGGCGCGAAAGGCGAGGTCCTTGCGCAGATCGATCCGCTTTTCCCCGGCATACGCTCGGGAAATCACCCGTTTGGGCGGATTGCGATTCTCGCTCGCGCAACCGGCCAACAGACCGAAGGTCAACAGGACCGGGGCAATGGCTCTCCAACAGGGCATAGCTTCAGCTCGGGGGGTGATCTTTCCAATGTATCAGTCACGTGTCGCGCTTGGCAGCCCGATCCCGTAAACTTCGCAGACTCGCGCCTCGACCGGACTCGCTGCCAGTTGGGCGGCCGCCACTCGTGGGGTGGCTTACCCGCACAAGCTCTTTCAAAATGAACCTGGCGGTTTCAAAGTGGAACGAGAGGTCGTTTCATTTCGGTCCTCGGAAAAGTGCCCGGCAGTGGAGATCCTCGCGATTCTACCGCCTGGCCTACTTGTAGTTGTCGAGCATCACCAGGTCCGCGCCACTCGAGACATATTGGTGCCAAAAAACTCTCTTGCCGTCCAGCGAAGCCGACAACACGGGAGTGACGTTCCAGATGCTGGCCTCCACGTTGGCCACCACTTCTGGCTTTTGAGCGCCGGGTGTCCAGAGCTGGAGCGCTCGGGGCAGCACGACGCCTGGCGCGCTGGCTATCGAGGAAGAGCACGCCCGCATGGGTGACCGTCCACCAACCTCCCAACACTTCGTCCAGCACCTTTTTCGGCGATCCGCCCGCCACCGGCATCGCCCACAATCCTGGCGTGGCCCGCGCTTGGGTGAAGTACAAAGTCTGGCCGTCTGCTGATTCCTGTGCGTCGAAGCCGCCGTCCCGTGTCACCGGGACCGCCGCACCACCGGCGCGCGGCATCTTCCAGATCTCTGCCCGACCGGAACGGTCGGAACGAAAGTAGATCATTCGGCCATCGCGCGAAAAGCGGGCGCGGCCCTCTTCGGACGGCTCGTTGGTGAGACGTTGCACAGGGCCACCGTCGCTGCCGATCAAATAGATGTCGCGATTGCCCTTCACCAGGACGGACAGACACAACTCCTTACCATCGGGCGACCAACCGGTCGGTTCCACCACTGCGTTGCCGAAAGTCGTCAATTGCACTTGGCGTCCGCCCGAGATGTCGCTAGCGTAAACCTCCCAGGCTCCCGTGCGGTCCGAAGTGAACGCTAGGCGTTGGCCATCCGGCGAAACCTGAGGTGCGAAATCACGCCGCGTGGAGGCGATCACCCGGCGAGGCTTCTGGCCCGCGGGCATGCGGTCCAAGGCCCAGATGTCCGAATCGAAGAACGCTTTCGAATAGACGAGTCGCGGCGGCGACACCGCGATGTAAGGATCGAGAGCCTCGGTGTCGGCCAACGCGATTTTCTCCATCTTGCCGCCCGCCACGGGAAGACGGAAGAGTCCGCCACTATCGGCGACGAGGATGAGATCCCGGCCGTCAGCGGAGAACACAGGCTTGTAAAAAAACGGCGCGGCGACCTCGACGCGCCGGATGGCACCTCCGTTCGCCGGCATCACATAAAGCTCCATAGCGGCGTTGATCAAGCGCGCCCCGACATAGGCGATGGCCTTACCGTCCGGCGAGTACGCTGGAGAGTGGGCGACCGAGCCAGAAGGTCCCGGGGGAGTCAGGCGCGTCTTCTTGCCGTCGGCCAGTGTAAAGAGAACGATCGCGTCCTGGTCAGCGATCAGCAGGGCTTGTCCGTCCGGCCGCCACGCCAGACTGGACTGCCTCGCGCCGGTAGTGTCAGTTAGTTTGCGCTCCGGCCCGCCGAGCGGAGCCACGGTGTAAATCGCGTTCCCCGGAAGAAAAGCGATCGACTTGCCATCCGGCGACCAACGCGGCATGGAGTCTCTCGCGGGGTCAGTGGTCAATCGGAGGGGCTCGCCCGAGTCAATCATCTTCACGTAGATGTCGAAGTTGTCCTCCTGCGGCCCGTCCCAGCTAAAGGCGATTTGGCGGCCATCCGGCGAGATGGCGGGAGAAATTTCACTGCCCGGATAGGTGGTCAGCACGACCTTCTTCACCGCTTCGTCTAGCGGCGGCTTACGCGTCATCATCCACGCCGCACCTGCCGCAATCAGCACCCCGGCCGTCGCCAGCGCGCCCCACAACATCCGGCGGGAACGCATGGGAGCCACCGGCGGGGCCAGCGTCCCGGATAGGCCCCCGGAGTCCGACTCCTCTTTCAGCTCTTCGAGGGCCACCTTCAAATCGGCCATCGTCTGCCAGCGCTTCGCCGGATCCTTACGCAGGCAGCGCTGCAGCAAGCGCTCCACGTCGCGTGGCAGCGAGGGAACCATCTCGCGGACGGGAACCGGCTCCTTCTCGAGCAACGCGGCCAAGGTGGAAACCTTGTTGTCGGCGGAGAAGGCTTTGCGCCCGGTGAGCATCTCGTAAAGGACGCTGCCGAAGGCGAAGATGTCGGAACGCGCATCGACGGGCTTGCCTTGCGCCTGTTCCGGCGACATGTAGCTCACCGTGCCCAGGATCGCGCCGTCCTCGGTATGCCCCAAGGTGCGCGTGGCATCCTGGTCGGTGGGCGACTTCGCCAGCGGCACCTTGGCCAGGCCGAAGTCGAGCACCTTGACGATGCCGCTCTGATTCACCATGACGTTGCCGGGCTTCAGGTCGCGGTGCACGATGCCGGCCTGGTGCGCCGTGGCGAGGGCATCGGCGATGGGGATCGCCAGCCGGAGCACTTCGCTCAGAGGCAGCCCACGGTCGTGGAAACGGTCGTGGATCAGGGCTTCGAGCGTCTTGCCGTCGACGAGTTCCATCACCAGGAACGCCTCGCCGTCCTGGTGAACCAGGTCATGGATGGTGATGATGTTCGGGTGATTGAGGGCGGAGGCGGCCCGGGCCTCGCGCATGAAGCGCGCCCGGCGGCCTTCATCGGCCACGGCGGCCGCCGGCAGTGACTTCAGCGCCACCGGCCGGCCGAGTTGCGTATCTTCCGCCTTGTAGACCACACCCATGCCGCCCTCGCCCAAGGGGCCCAGAATGCGGTACTGGCTGATCATGCGGCCGGTCATAAGAGAAGACCGAGTATCTCAAATTTGAAGCTACCGCGTCCACACGGCGTAGATATGGGGATCGGTGTCAGGGGATCGGGAAATCGCAACCCCTGGAGGGAGTCCGATTTCCTCAGCGCTCTTGGCGTGACGATCTTCCAGCCGTAGGCGTTAGCACATCTGACCGGATACCGGGGCCATCCACGCGCTGCCCCGGAGTGGTACGCCCCACCGGCCATCGACAACGACCCCAATACCGTCTGGCAGGCAGGCGGGCGGGGCAACCGGGGCGGCGACCACATTCCCGTCCGAGATTCAAATCGACCTGGCCAGGCCTGCGGCCCTCACCGGTTTCACGGTGCTGGGTGGCCCGCAGAACGCCGGTGGCTGGCCCGGCATCTACCGTTTCTTCCTTTCGGGAGCAGGGGCGAATTTACGCAGGGTAGTTTTCTAGGAAGTCGCAACGGGACTTGATGACTGCGTGGGTCGTGTGGCGAAACAGGCCGTAACCCCGATGGCAGCACTTTGGCTTTCCGGTTGCGATGCGGCGTGGCGGGCGATCAGTGCCCCGTCGCGCCGGGTAACAACGGAGCCACGGATCCCAATTTGCACCAGGCGGCTTTCGCCCGCCTCTCGTAGAGTGCGCATGGACGACCGAACTCCTCGGCTACCCGGCTATTGATTCCCACGCACGCTCTTTCCAACCAAGCGGAGCAAGCGCTGCTTGCTCCGCCTGATACCAGCTTTTTGGGGCGGGGCCGCGCGTCAAGGCCAAGCCGCTGCCGCGGTGCGCTTACGCGCGCGCCTTGACCCGCATCCCCGCCCACCTCGAACTTTTCTCTAACTAATTGACTTGACATTCCCGCGCGGCTCATGGAGGACCACCCCGGCGAGTCTGTCGGAGTGAAATCTTTGTCGAACCTAAAATCAACAACTTACAGACTTGCGCCGCGAAAACTTGCCCCGTAAGTTATTGATTCTGCGTACGTCAAGTTTTCACTCCGACAGACTC
>JAYVRS010000460.1:0-1890 GCA_043776185.1 Bryobacteraceae bacterium
GCCGTTTCGAGCGCCTGAATCAGCGGAATGCCGCCAATCAGCAGCGTGCCTAACACGCGCGAGAATTGCGCCACCTGGAATTTGATCCAGATTTCGCCAAAAATCGGCGTGCGCAGCTTCGTCTTGTCGATCAATTCCTGGGCGCGCACGCCGCGCGACCAAACGCCAAAGGCGAAGTAGAGGCCCACTAGTCCAGCGATGCCCAACAGAATGTAATTGCGCGCGGTAGTGCCGACGGCCACCAGAATGCGGGTGGCGTAGGGCAGTTGGGTGCCCATGCCCGAATAGAGCATGGCGAAATTGGGCACCACGTAGGTCACCAGAAAGACGATCAGCAGCAGCACCAAGGTGAGCAGCAAGGCCGGATAAATCAGGGAAACCAGTAGTTTTTTGCGAACCGCCAGCGCTAAGCGCTGATAGGTAACATAACGCTCCAACACTTCGGTTAACGAGCCCGATTTTTCGCCAGCCATCACACTGGTGACGTACATCGGCGGAAAGACATGCTGCTTCTGAAAGGCTTCCGACAGAAGGGAACCGTTTTTGACTTCCGTGCGGATCGCGTCGATGATGGGGCGCAATTTGGCGTCGGTAAGGCGGTCGGCCAGCAAGTCGAGCGATTTCAGGATCGGCAAACCGGCTTTGATCAACGTGACGAACTGCTGGTTGAAGATGAGGAACTTTTCAGTATTGAGTTTGGTGGGCTTGCCGCCCTTGGCCCCCAGTTGCGCTAACCCCTTGGCTTTGACGGAATAGACCAGGAAGCCTTGCTGGCTAAACTTGTCGCGCAACTCGTGTTCGGAGCGCGACTCTTCCACTTGCTGGCGGATCTGACCGCGAGCATCCGCGTATTTCAGGACAAACTGGGCCATAGGCTACGGAAAGGATGACGCGTGGCGCGCCCGAAGTGTGGACTACTGCTGCTGTTGTTGACTTTGGCCCGCGTCGGCGGTGGGGCGCTCATCGCGCGGCGTCTCCGTCCACTCGTCATCCTGGGAGGGAAAGACCAGTTCCACCTCGGCATTGGTCGGCTTGTCGGCCTGCAGAACGATCACCTGCACGGCGAGTTCGCCTTTGCTTTCACCTTTGTAGAGGCCCTTGGTGGGCGGCACGTCGGCATAGTCCCGGCCCACGGCGGTCCGGATGTGGCGCTCTGAAGCGAGCTCGTTGTTGGTCGGGTCGAAGCCCACCCAGCCCCAACCGGGCAACCAAGCCTCCACCCAGGCGTGGGAAGCCAAGCCGCCGGAACGCTCTCCTGCTGCCCCCGGAGCTTTGTATCCGGAGACGTAACGGCAAGGAATTTTCAGCAGCCGCACCAGACTGATCAGGACATGGGCGAAATCCTGGCAAACGCCTTTGCCGGTGCGGAGCGCCTCGTCGATGGGCGAATCCACCCGGGTCGCCTTGGGCGTGTAGTCGAAGTGATGATGGATGGCCGTGTTCATCTGGCGCAACAGGCTCATGGGGTCGTCGCGACGCGTGATGCTCAGCGCCACTGCCAACTCCATCAGCGCAGGGGTGGGTTGGGCGAAGTCGCTAGGCATCAGCATTTCGTAGTAATCGCCGTTGTTCACCTGGGCGTCGATCTCGTCCCAGGCCGTGGAGGCGAGTTTCAGCGGCCAGTCGGCGAAAGGGCTCACCTCCACCAGCGAGGTGGAGACGATTTCCAATTGTTCATGCGGTCCGGGGACATTGAAATGATGGATGGTATTGCCGAGATAGTCGCGGTAGTGAAAGACCCGCGTGCGCGGTTCCAGGTCGATTTCGAAGGAGAGGCAGTGCTGGGTCCATTCGGTGCGCGGTTGTAAGCGCATCTCCATGATACTTTCACTTACTGGAGAGCTATAGCGAAAACGAGTTTGATGGCGAATGGAGTAATACATGGCTACG
>JAYVRS010000461.1:0-1889 GCA_043776185.1 Bryobacteraceae bacterium
GTAGATCATCTTCACGTGCCGCCCGCTCTTCCAAGCCAACAATGCCGCATGCGCCGCCAGAATCGAGGGGTACTCTTCTTTGCCGCCAAACCCGCCGCCCGTGGCCATTTGGATCACGCGAATCTTCTCCGGGGCCACCGCAAACACCGGGGTAAGCGCCTTCTGGATGAAGTACGGACATTGCATGGAACCCCAAACGGTGACGCCGCCGTTTTCGGCGAAGGCGATCATGCCGTTCGGTTCAATGTAGAGCTGCTCCTGCGCCTCGGTTTCGTATTCGCCTTCCACCACGATCCCGGCTGCCCCATCGACGTCGCCCTTCTCCAGTAGATAAGACTTGATGACGTTGTCGGTGCCCCAAATCACTTCTTTGCGGGCCAGCGAATCTTCCATCGAAAAGATGGCGGGCAATGGCTCAGTCAAGATCCGCACGTGCCGGCGGGCGCGCTCGGCGATGAACTTATCGGGATGGGCCAGCAGTACCACCGGCTCTTCGGGATGGTTGATTTGGCCGTCGGCTAAGCAGGGCTGGTCGTCCACCAGGAGGGCCACCACATTGCGCCCCGGCACATCGCGCGCGGTGACAATGACGAACTCGCTCCAATTCACGGTGGGGTCGAATTCGATGCCAGTGACGCGGCCGCGCGGCACGGCACTGCGAACGGTGACGCCGTGTAACATGTTCGGGAAGACGAGGTCATCCACATAGACCTCCGCACCCGTCACTTTGCGCCGACCCTCCTTGCGGATCACCGGCGTACCGATCACACTCATCCCGCTTTGCCCATATATACGAAGCGTACAATCAAAAGTCCGGCCAGCGTGTAGGCGGCTACCGATACGCGGCGGCCTTGGCCAGCGGCGAGCTTCAGCAGCACATGCGAAATGATGCCAAAGGCCAGTCCGTTGGCGATGCTAAAAGTGAGCGGAATGGTGATCAGCGTGAGGAAGGCGGGCACGGCCACTAAAGGGTCCTCCCAATCGATGCCGCCGACGGCGGAGATCATCATGGCCCCCACCACGATCAAGGCGGGGGCGGTGGCCGCCGCGGGCACGGCACCGATCAAGGGAGCAATGAAGAGAGCCACCAGAAACATGAGCCCGGTGACGACGGCCACCACGCCGGAACGCCCGCCGGCCGCCACTCCGGCCGCGCTTTCGATATAACTCACGACCGTCGTCGTCCCCGCCAGCGACCCCACAATCGTGGCGCTGGCGTCACTTACTAAGATGCGATTGAGTCGCGGAATCTGCCCGTCTGGGCCGACAAGTCCCGCTTTCTGGCTCACGGCCACTAGGGTGCCCACGTTGTCAAAGAGATCGACAAATAGAAACACAAAGACAATCTCGAGCAACCCAATCTTCACCGCCGCGCCTATGTCGAGCCGCAGCATCGTCGACGTCATCTCGGGCCAGGAGTAGGATTGCGCCTGCCAATGCACCATCCCGAGGAGCGCCCCCAGGCCCGTGGTGATGGTGATCCCAAGCAGAATCGCCGCGCGCACCCGCCAAGCCTGTAACGCGGCAATGATCACGACGCCCAGCAGGGCGAGCGCCGTCGGGGGACTACTTACGTTGCCCATCGAAACGAACGTCGCCGGACTGGCCACCACGATGCCAGCGTTGCGTAAGCCGATAAAGGCGATAAATAAGCCTATGCCCGCGCCCACCGCCGCATAGAGCTCCCGCGGAATGGCCGCGACAATCCATTGGCGCACGCCTAATATAGTTAGTAACAGAAACGTGACGCCGGAAAGAAACACCGCCCCCAGCGCGGTCTCCCAAGGCACTCCCATCCCCTTCACCACCGTGTAAGTGAAGTACGCGTTTAGCCCCATGCCGGGCGCGAGCGAAATCGGGTAGCGGGCGTAGATGCCCATCAACAGGCA
>JAYVRS010000462.1:0-1887 GCA_043776185.1 Bryobacteraceae bacterium
AGCCGGGTTGAAGTCGTCCCCTATACGCACGGCTCCTCCTTACGAAGGATGCTCACCCGAACGCCGCGCTTTTCGGCTAGGTAGAGCCAGGCGACCTCACCGGCGGACCATGTGCATGGGCGGAATGATTCGGCTCGGCGTGCGTGAGCGGCCAATACCAGCGCTGCGCCCTGAAAGGCCTTTGCGGCCGGCTTGGCGATCGCGGGTAGGCTCCAGGCAAGAAGAATACCGCCCCCATGGGCGGACCTTTCTGTGTGAATTGACCGCGGCATTAGAGAGGTCATTGACCACCACCTCGGCCGCTAAGCACAATCTTGTAGAGCTTTTCACCGGTAGACTCCTCGAGGTGCTGGGGAGCCCGACCCGCAAGGATAGCGAGAGTATCACGGCATTGATCGATCAGGTGCCCTATGACTAACACCGCCATCGTAGCCATCTCTTCGTGACCCTGAAGTTTAGTGATGGCCAAATCAATCCGGCATTCCTCTGCGGGTTTGGGCAGCACAAAAAGTGTCGCCTTACCATCCCGGGCGAGGTTGCCCAGGCTACCGGACGCCAATGCGGGCGGACTGGTGATTATGGGTGAGCAAGTCGGCGGACTTGCTTTTTTCTTCTTTGGTGTTACCGTCTTCTTGATAGTAGTCGTCTTTGCGGACAGCATGGCGGCTGTTTCTGAGGGTCGCCGACGCCACCGGCGGCCCTTTTTCCTTTGCTCGAATTTCCTGGGTGAAGGCGGAAAGGGTTCATTGAGTCGGTTCCGATTTTGTAGTCACGTGCCCATCGTGTGCCAGAGCTTTGCCGGATCGGCGGTTCTGGCGGTTCTGGCGTACACTGAAATCAATAAGTTGCGTGTTTGCATCGGAGGGTTCGAATTCGAATCTCTCCGGGCGCACCAAACGGCCTCAAGTTCCTGCTTTACTTTGGCGGCGGGTCGCGATAGGTTAGAAACGCTTTGCCGCACCTGAGAACGACTTTCCTTGTTGTTTCCTTCTATGTAGGGGCCATCCTCTGCTCGCTCACTCCGCTCGTCTGCTTGGTCATCGCGAGTTCACTGCACCTGCGCGATCTGGTGCTATTTGGACCCTGGCTCGCCGCCATCGCCGCCGGTGCCGCGCTGATTGCCTGGGCGGTAGTGCCCCGCAAATCCAACCTTCCGCTCGACGGCATTCCGCTCAACCCCGTTCAACAGCCCGATCTGGCCGCGTTCTTGGAAGAAGTAGCGAAGCGTACCGGGCAGCCCCTGCCCTCCCTCGTGCTGCTCACCGCCGACGCCCGCACCGCCACTGGCTTCTATTCGGGATTCGCTGGCATCGGTAGCCAGCGGGTGCTCTCCCTTGGCCTGCCCTACTTTGCCGCGCTCCACCGCGACGAATTGGGCGCCCTGCTGGCCCATGAGTTGGGGCACTTCTACCGGGGCAGTATGTTCGCCTGGGCCTGGATCGTCGAAACCCAAAAGGCCGTCGCCCGGCTATTCGGCGCCTTGGAGCGTTGGGCACCCTGGCTGATTCCCACATTTCAACTCATCTTTGAACCCTTCGTCCGGGCCTGCCTCGCTGCCTCCCGCCAGCAGGAGTTAGCGGCAGACCGTTTTGCTGCCCTGCACTATGGCTCCGACGTTGTGCAGCGCGTGCTCGAGAAGAATCAGTCTCTCGCCTTCCAATTTCATATCTTCTTTGAGAGCGAAATGTTACCTTTGCTACGCGCTGGCTGGGCCCCTCCCCTCCTGGCCGGTTTCCACGATTTCAGCCGGCGCTTTCGTCCGGGCACCGTGCTCAACTTCTTAAGTGACCTGCCGGTGGAACTCATGGATGAGTCGGGTGACGAAGTGGGGCCCGAGGCGCTTTTCGAGACCCACCCCAGCGTGCAGGCCCGCATCGAGGCCGTCGA
>JAYVRS010000463.1:0-6048 GCA_043776185.1 Bryobacteraceae bacterium
ATGGCCATCGCTTTTCTTCTCGCGCGTCCCGATGTCCAGGTGGAAGCCATCGTCGTGGTGAATGGATTAGCACACGTGGAAGCCGGGGCGCGGAATCTGCTCAGGCTCGTGCAGTTGAGCGGGAAAAAGGTCCCCGTTTTCCTGGGGCGCGCGACGCCCCTGCAGGGCGCGAACGAATTTCCCGCCGCCTGGCGAAAGACTTCCGACGAACTGCCAGGTGTTATGCTGCCGCCGCTCTCCACCCGGCCCGAAACGCGCAGTGCCCTGAGCTACTATCAAGACCGTTTGCGGCAACCCGCCCGCATTCTGGCGCTGGGCCCCCTGACGAATCTGGCCGAGGTGATTGCCAAACAACCAGCGCTCATCGCGAATATTCGCGAACTCACCATCATGGGTGGGGCGGTGCGCGTGCCGGGCAATCTGCAGGATGGCAACGTCTTTAGCGGTGGCAACCGGGTAGCCGAATGGAACATCTTTGTCGATCCGCGCGCTGCAGTCGAGGTCCTCGCGAAGGTGCGCGGCATTCGCCTCGTCTCGCTCGATGCGACCAATCGCGTGCCGATCCGCGGGAGCTACGTGAAGCAGTTTACCGAGGGCGCCATGGGGACGCCGCTCGGCCGCTTCGTGATCGACCTTTTCCGCGCGGACGAGCCCATGATTGCCGGGCGTTACTTTTATGCCTGGGACCCCTTGGCCGCCGTTGCCATGGTGGAGGGCGTGGTCTCCTTTACCGCGGCCCAAGTTTCGGTGGTCGACCAAGGGCCCGAGGAAGGGCGCACGCTTGAAACGGTGAAAGGCCGCCCCAACCTTAGTTACTCCACTAATGCCGACGCGGGGGCATTCTTTACCGCTTATTACAACGCCTTCGCATCTGAAAAGAAGATCTACGACTTACTCGTTAAATCAGCTACGTTAATTGACCCGAAAAATGGCATCAACCGCGTGATGGATATTGCGATAAAAGATGGGCGCATCGCTGCCGTCGCCGCGAACATTCCCGCCCGGCGCGCTACTCAAACGATTGAAGCTGAGGGTCTCTATGTCACGCCGGGCTTGATCGATATCCACGTGCATGTTTTTGCCAGCACCGGCAAAGCCGGCGTCTACAATGGCGATAGCAGCGTCTGGCCGGACGGCCACACGTTGCGCTCGGGCGTCACGACCGTGGTCGATTGCGGCAGTTCCGGCGCGCTCGAGTTCGCGCAATTTAAGGAACACATCATTGATCGCTCAAAGACGCGGGTGTTGGCTTGGTTGAGTATCGTCAAAGGCGGTATGACGGAGGCTTTGGAGCAGGAACCTTTGCAGATGGATGTGGCGGCGGCGGTGGAAACCGCTAAGCGGTATCGCCCCTATATCGTAGGAATTAAGACCGCGCACTACCGGGGCCCGGAGTGGACGCCGGTGGACCGCGCGCTGGCGGCCGGCCAGCAAGCCGGCCTGCCCGTCATTGTCGATTTCGGCATCTTCCGGCCCGAACGCCCTTTTGCCGAGTTAGTCACCAAGAAACTGCGCAAGGGCGACATTTACACCCACATGTATCTAGACCGTGTACCAATGTTTGACGCCCAAGGCAAGTTACAGACCTTCTGGGCCGAGGCCAAGAAGCGAGGGGTGCTGTTTGACGTCGGCCATGGGGGCGGCAGTTTTGTTTGGAAGCACGCGGTGCCCGCCACCCAGCAAGGTTTGTGGCCGGACTCGATTTCGACCGATCTCCACATTACCTCCATGGTGGGCGGCATGCGCGACATGTTGAACGTGATGTCGAAGTTTCTGTTGCTGGGCATGCCGCTCGAAGATGTCATTGCCAAGTCCACGTGGAATCCGGCTCAACAGATCCGGCGAACCGAGTTAGGACATCTATCGGTGGGCGCGCCTGCTGATCTAGCCATCCTCAGCATCCAGCGAGGCAAGTTCGGCTTCACGGATGTAGACAACACTCGTAAGGAAGGTGCCCGGAAGCTACAAGGCGAGCTAACCATCCGTGACGGGCGGATCGTGTGGGATTTGAACGGCCTATCGATGCCGGCTTGGGACGAACAGTAACCCCTCACACTCCACGGTAGCCGGTCGATATGGTCCTCTAGATGGGCTGTGTCCGGCTGCTGGCGATTCTCGCTTTCGTAACTTCTGCCCTGCGGTTGCAGGCGGAGCAGTACCCATTTCGCGTGTATGACCAGACGGCTGGACTGGCCAATCCGACGGTGAATGCGATCCAGACCGATGCGGAGGGGTTCCTGTGGATCGGGACGGACAATGGGTTGTTTCGCTACGATGGCACTCGCTTCAGGACTTACGAAGCGCAGGGGCTGCCGGGTAACCGCATCAACGCCCTTTTCAACTCGCCGGATGGCACGCTATGGGTAGTGACGGACAAGGGCTTGGCACGGCGGAGGGTTTCGGGCGGCGATCGTTTTGAAGCGGTGAACCTCGACAAGAAGGTGATGACGGTTCCGGGCAGCCTGTTGGCCTGGCATCCCACGGCCGGCTTACTGTTTACGTCGAGTGAGGGGCTGGTGTTGATTCAGGCGGACCTTCGCCTGAAGTGGCTGCGTCCCCGGGGGGCATTTGGCGTGACGGTGGACGGCCAAGCGCGCATCTGGTTCGGCTGTGCGAAAGCCATTTGCCGGATGGACGATTGGCGCGCGCCGGACAAAGTGGTGCGTTACGAGAAGTTTGAGGGCCTAGCGCAAGAGACCCGCTGGCATGCCCTTGCGCACGATCGGAAGGGACGCCTTTGGGCCCGTGGGCCGGACGGCGTAGTGTTGTTCGATGCGGAGCAAAACCGTTTTCGAACCTTGAACATTGAAGCCCACACGTCGTATTACAGCGGATTCTACGAAGACCGCTTGGGGCGGATGTTGCTTCCATCTGACCACGGCTTGTGGATTTTGGAAGGGGAGCGTTGGTCGCTGGTCGATTCGAGCAAGGGCTTGCCCGTGGATGCGGCGTTGTCAGTGGGGGAGGACCGCGAAGGCGCCATCTGGATCGGCTGCTTGGGGGCCGGCCTCGCCCGCTGGTTGGGCGACGGTAACTGGACCACTTGGAACCGGTCCGACGGGCTGCCCAATGATTCGGTTTGGACGATGTTGCGTGATCGGGGCGGCCGGCGATGGGTAGGCACCCAACACGGTATCGTGCGTTATGAGGTTAACGGCGGCATGCCCAAAGTGTGGCGGCGTCAGGAGGGCTTGCCGAGCGGCAGAGTCTTGCGTTTGGCGGAAGATCGCCGGGGTGATGTGTGGCTAGCGAGCGGACAGGAGATTGCGCGCATCGACGGAGGCACCGGCTCGGTGCGCCGCTTTGGGGCGGCCGAAGGATTCAAGACGGGCAGCGCTTTCGCCGTCTTGGTTGACCGCGCCGGATGGCTTTGGGCGGCCGGTTTCCGCGCCTTCTACCGCGCCCGTACCGATACGCCGAATCCACACTTCGAGGCGCTCAATCTGCCGGGAGCGAAGCCTGACACCTGGTACTTCGATTTGTTTGAGGCACCCGGCGGGCGGCTGTGGGTGGCTTCGTCGGCCGGCCTCTACGTGCGGAACACCAGCGGCGAGTGGAAGAGTTACACACAGAAAGATGGACTGAGGAATTCGGCGGTGTCCAGCGTTACCGAGGATGCGGCGGGCCGCATTGTGGTAGGCTATCGCGAGGCCTACGGCATCTCGATTTTGGATGGAAGAGACGCAACTTGGCGTCATCTGGATGTCTCTGCGGGACTGAGTTCCAACAAAGTCCATTTCGTGCGGCGATCGAACGATGCCATCTGGATCGGGACGGACCATGGGGTCGACATCCTCCGTGACGATCGGCTCCAGCATGTCAATCGTGAATCCGGCTTGGCCTGGGATGATACGAACGCCGGCGCCTTTCTCTCCGAGCCCGACGGGCATGGGGCGACGACGGTTTGGGTGGGCACGACGCGCGGCATCAGTCGCTATCAGCCCGAGCACCCGCCACTCAGCCCCACTCCGCCGCCGGTCCGCATCGTCGCCGTGCGTTTCGGCGGGCAATTGGCCCTGGCGCAGGGGTTGAAGTTGCCCTTTCGTCAGCGCCCCGCTGAATTTGATCTCGCGGCGCTATCGTACGACATGCCCGGTCGGGTGAGGCTCGAATACCGTTTGGCTGGTCTTGACGATCAGTGGCGGGAAGCGAAGCAGGCGCAGGTGGTCTTTCCGTCGCTACCGGCGGGCAAGTATCGCTTTGAGGCGCGGGCGCGCAACGCCGCGGGCGTTTGGAGCGTCTCGCCCGCTACTTATGAATTCGAAGTCCTCGCGCCCTGGTGGCAGACCCGTTGGGCGATCGCGCTGGCGATGGCCTCCATGTTTGGGCTGGTCCGATTGTTTCTCTACTGGCGGATGCGGGTGGTGCTCGCCCGCCAGCGGCGGCTGGAACAAGCGGTGGTGGAGCGTACCGCCCGCATTCAAGAACAGAAAACAGAGATCGAGCATCTTCTTGTCGAAGCCCAAACCGCCAACCGGTACAAGACCGAATTTCTTGCGAATATGAGCCATGAGATTCGGACGCCGCTCAATGGCGTGCTCGGCATGAGCCGCCTGATTGCCCGGACCAATCTGGACGCCGAACAACGCGACTATGTGGAAGAACTCGAAAGCTCCACGCGCTGGCTGACGGCCATGCTGAACGATATTCTCGACTACGCCAAAGCCGAGGCCGGAACGCTGGAACTCGAAATGGTGCCCTTCTGCCCCCGCCAAGTGATCGAGGAGTGCGCCGCCATTTTCACGCCGGTAGCAACTGCGCAACATCTGGAACTGCGTACCGTGATCGAGGGCGACACCAACGTTCTAGGTGATCCGTTACGTCTGCGCCAGGTGATCACGAACCTACTCAACAACGCGGTAAAGTTCACCTCGGCCGGCTCCATTGAGCTTCGCGCTACGTGCCTTTCCATCGACGACGCCCCCATTGCCGATGCCAAAGAAACCCGTTGGCAGTTTAGCGTCACCGATACGGGCATTGGCATTTCGGCCGACAAACAGGCGCAAGTGTTTGAGGCCTTCCGGCAGGTGGACGGCTCCCTCACGCGCCGCTTCGGAGGCAGCGGCCTGGGCTTGGCTCTTTGCACGAAGCTGACGCAGGTGATGGGCACTCATCTGGAACTGGAAAGCGAGGAAGGGCGGGGCAGCCGGTTCTTCTTCCAGGTAGCCTTTGCTCCCGCTCCCGTCGCCGTTAAAGCAACCTCGCCCAACCCCTCAAGCCTCCGCCCGCTGCAAATTTTGCTCGCCGAGGACAACCGCGTCAATCAGAAAGTCGCCTCTCGGTTGCTGGAAAAGGTGGGCCATCACGTCATCATTGCCAACAACGGTGTGGAGGCCGTCTCGCGTTTCAAAGAGCAGACTTTCGATGCCGTCCTGATGGATATCAACATGCCAGAAATGGATGGCTTCGAGGCCACCCGTTTGATCTGCGCCTGGCAGCGTGAGCGGGGGCTGGCCGTTCCCGTCATCGCCCTTACGGCGCGCACCATGCAAGGCGATCGCGCCGAAGCCTTGAGCGCCGGCATGTCCGACTACTTGTCGAAACCCCTCGAAATGCAGGACCTGCTCGCCATGTTGACCAAACATACGCAGCCGGCAGTGGCCGCCTAAATATTTGGTTAACGCCCGGCCCCGGTAGAATGTCCTTACGAGTGAAAGGACATTTCCCTCATGAAACTTCTTACCTTGTTCGCGGCCTTCAGCTTCACCGCCTTCGCGGGTGGCCTCTACCTCGAAATTACACCCGGCTCCGGCGGATTGGTTCTGCTCAACGCGCGGGTCACCGCCTGTCACGAGCCAGCCAAGTCGAGTGTCAAGGCCAGCACCGTCACGATTGTCGATGGACAATTGATACGTCAGCCCCTTCGCGTCGAAGCGGTGGCGAACCAGCCGGGCGTTTTTGCGATTTCAGGTTCGATGCCTGATGCCACCGTCGTCGTTGAAGTGGCAGTCACCAATCCCGAGTACGCGAGCTATGAGCCACGCGCGCTGCTGCGCGCCGCGGCTGGAAAAATTCAGCTGGCCAGCCGGAAGCAATTCTTCAGTGTGC
>JAYVRS010000464.1:0-1884 GCA_043776185.1 Bryobacteraceae bacterium
GCTGGTGCGTTCGGCCGTAGAGAAGCTATTTCGAGCGCGACCGCACACGGAGTTGAACCCGGATGAAGTGGTGGCGCTGGGTGCGGCCGTGCAGGCGGGAATTCTGGCGGGCGACGTGCAGGATACCCTCCTGTTGGATGTAACGCCGTTGTCGTTAGGGCTCGAGACGATGGGCGGCGTGGTGTCGAAGTTGATCCACCGCAATAGTACGATTCCGGCGAGTGCGACGGAGACCTTTACGACGGCGATCGATGGCCAGCGCAACGTGCTGATCCATGCGTTACAAGGCGAGCGGGAGCTAGTGAAAGATTGCCGGTCGTTGGCCCGCTTCGATTTGAAGGACATTCCGCCGATGCCGGCCGGATTGCCGAAGATTGAAGTGCGGTTTTTGATCGACGCCAACGGCATTCTGAAGGTGTCGGCTAAAGAATTGCGCTCTGGCCAGGAGCACTCAATGGAAGTGACACCCAGTTACGGCCTGACAGACGATCAAGTAGAAGCCATGATTCTGGCGTCCATTGAGCATGCCGAGGACGACTTCCGGGAGCGGCAGGTTCGCGAGGCGCGCGTGGAAGCCGACCAGATTCTGGCGGCGATCAACAAGGCCAAGGCCAATGAGGCCTGGGATGCGCTCTCCGCCGAGGAGCGAGCCGGCGTCAATCTGGCGATTAATCAGTTACTGCTGGCCTATCATGGCGATAGTCATTTAGTAATTCTTGAGAAGATTGAAGAGCTGAACCAAGCCACGCATCCGCTGGCGGAAAATATGATGAATACCGCCGTGCAAGGCGCACTTAAAGGAACAAAGATATGACCGGTCTCTCCTGGGAACACATCGACGACCTTGGACTCTCCCTCTACGAAGCGCACCCGGACGTCGATCCGCTGACGGTGCGATTTACGGACTTACATAAGTGGGTTATCGAGCTGGAAGACTTTGCCGATGATCCGATGAAGTCGAACGAAGGTAAGCTGGAGGCGATCCAGATGGCCTGGTATGACGAGTGGAAAGATAACCAGTAAATTACTTCGGTAGGCCAAAGGTCATGATGTTCGACCCGACGGCGAGGGTGATGAACTGCTCTCCGCCTATTGAGTAAGTCATAGGCGAGGTCTTGATGGTGGCGTTTAGCGGGATGCGCCATAGAGTTCTACCATTGCGTTCGTCGGCGGCGACCAAGTAACCGCTGGGGTCGCCGTAAAAGATGAGTCCGCCGGCGGTACCGAGAATTCCGGCGACGCGTTTGCCTTCGATGGGGCCGATTTGCGGGACTTCCCAGGCGATCTGGCCGGTGTCGATGTTAATGGCGCGCAGAAACTTTTGGCCGGGGTCATCGAGCGCGCGGAGTTTGGCGGTACACCTTTCGGAGGCCATCACGTAATAGAGGCGAGTGACCGGGCTGTAAGCGGTGCCATTCCAATTGGTGGCATGTTCGGGGCAACTGACGTCCGTCTCCTTCAGACGCATAGGACGGCCATCGGGGCCGATGCCGCTGGCCCACGTAAGTTTCCGCATGAAAGACTTGGCGAGGAGTAAGTCGCCTTTCTGGCGATCAAAGACGTAGAAAAATCCGTTACGATCAGCGTGTAGGAGTAACTTGCGCGGCTGCCCCCGGTAAGTGGTATCCACCAGGACGTTGGGTTCGGTGGCGTCCCAATCGCGTACGTCGTGGGGGGTGAATTGATAGTGCCATTTGCGCTGGCCGGTGGCGGGGTCGAGCGCCAGGACGCAGTTAGTAAATAGGTTATCGCCGGCGCGCTCGCGGTCGTCGGAATCGGGCCAGGGATTGCCGGTGGCCCAAAATAGCGTGTCGGTGCCGGGGTCATAAGAACCGGTAAGCCAAGTGGCGCCGCCGCCTAACTTGTAAGAGGTTCCCTGCCAGG
>JAYVRS010000465.1:0-6035 GCA_043776185.1 Bryobacteraceae bacterium
TCCAAGATGCCGCTTTTGCCGCCCTGTTGTGCGGCATACAGCAGACTGCCGTTGCGCCAAGCGCCGAATGGCGGAGCCTGCCCATCGACGGTCGCGGCCACCGGCGCACCGGCAATCACCACCTGGGCCTTGTCGAGCCGCACGAGTGGATTGCGCTGGTCCGGCCGTGCACCGCCCTCAAAATACAATGCGCCATCCGGGCCAATGCCGCGCGGCGTGCCGGTAAAGGCGGGATAGGGCGCTTGACCGGTTTCGAGGGCCCCGAGGCTCGAGATCGGATACACGCGATTCGCCGTCACGGCCATCGGCTTTCCATCGGCCGTAAGGAAGATGCTGACGTTGGTATCGAAGCTGGTCTGCAAAGTGCGAATGACGCCATCGGGGGAGATGGAGCGCAGATGCCTGCCGGTCAAGTCACGGATCCAGATGGTGCCGTCCCGGAAGGCCACCACCTGCCTGGGGCTCGATAGCGCGGCCGCCGTGGCGGGGCCGTTGTCACCGGTCAAGCCGGCAGCGGCCGCGGCACGCGGTCCGCCGGCAATGGTCCGCAGAATGCCGTCGGCATCCAAACGCCGCACGCGGGCGAATCCATCGACGACGAGGAGTTCCCCGGACGGGGTGAAAGTGGCGTTCACAATGGTGCCCAAGTTGACGGCGGTGGGCGGGCCCTGCTCGCCGTTGAAGCCGGGGAGGCCGCTGCCGGCCACCGCTTCGATGACGCCGGCCACGACGCGCCACACGCGGCCTACGGCGACAAAATGCAGCGTGCCATTGGGGGAGAACAGCAATTGCGAAACCGCTGGCAGGGCGGTAGCGAGGGCCGGGCCGGCCACCAGGCCATCGCCCGGGCTGCCAGTGCCCGCGAGCGTGCTGAGCCGCCCGTTTTGCTCGATACGCCGCAAGCGGCTGGCAGTGTCAAAGAAGTGCAGTTGATTCGTCGGCGAGATGGCGAACACGCCGGTTTGAAACGTTTGCGACTCAGTCGCCCGTTCATCCTCTTCCACTTTGAACGGAGGCTGAGCCGGGCTGAGGGGAGTGACGCGGCACTCCTGCCCCATCAACGTCACGCCAGCGATACCCAAGGCTAATAGTAATTTCATCCCCACCCCGTCAGTGAAATTCTAACGCGCCAGGGCGGTCTATTTCCGGGCAAGTTTCCCGGTGCGGAGCGCGGTGACCTTGGGAATGCGGGATTGGATGCTTACCTGATCCATCCGGCCCGTGGCCTTGGCGATCAACTCCCGGGCATCGAGCAGATGCTCGCGCATGCGGCGGCGGGCCTCTTCGGGATCGCGTTTGCGAATGGCATTGAGAATCCGCCGATGCAACACCAGCGTGTGCTCCGCGTCGACGACTTGCGAGGTGAGCGTGATCAAATTCTTCAAGGACTGGTGGACGACGGCGAACATGAGCCCGCAAACGCGGTTCTTGGCAGCGGCAAAGATCGTCTGGTGAAACAGCAGATCGTGCTCAATCAACTGGCGCTGGTCGAGATCGGGCTGCTCCATGGCCTCCACCTCCCGGCGGATGGCGGCGATGTCCTCACTGGTGGCACGCTCCGCGGCCTGGGCGGCCAGCTCCGGTTCGACGATCAAGCGGGCCTCCATCAGTTCATGCTCTGAGATGCCGTCGAGCAGAATGAGGAACTGCATGGGTTCGCTCAAAATGGCCTTGGCGCTGGAGTTCAAGTAAGTGCCATCGCCGACGCGCTGCGAAATGACGCCCATAATTTCGAGCACTTTGAGCGCTTGGCGCAGGGAGCTGCGGCTGACGCCAAAGCTCGCGGCCAGCTCTCGTTCCGAGGGCAAGCGACCACCGGGAGTCATCGTCCCTTCGGAGATCAGCTGTTTGAAGACGGCAATCAACTTCACCGTCACATCGTCTTTAAGGGCTACGGCCGCCTTTGCGGCCCTGGGTTTTGCGGGCATGGGAGAGCCAAGCGTATCACGACCGGACCGTCGTTATGAGGGTGTACGATATTGGCATCGAATGGGGGGCCGAACATTGCGTCCCGTAGCTGGTTGGGATATATTGGTCGGACCAATCCCGTGACTTTGGAGGTCATCTTGAACCGTGTCGTTTTTCTCGCAACGTTACTGGCTAGCGCGCTAGCCGCCCAAGTTCAATCGGGCCGCATTGTCGGCACCGTCACCGATCCAAACGGAGCCGTGGTGCCGTCGGCCCAAGTCTCCATCACTGCCGCCGGCACCAACCAATCGCGGACGCTCGAAACCAGCGACGTGGGAGCGTACGTCGTTACGGGCCTGAACCCCGGGATCTACGCGGTACGCGTGACGATGCAAGGCTTCCAGACGACCTCGGTGCGCAATGTCGAGATCGTGGTGGGCCAATCGGTGCGGGTAGACGTGGCGCTGAAGTTAGGCGAGACCACCACCACCGTGGACGTCACGACGGCTGCGCCGTTGCTCGACACGGAATCTGGCACGCTGGGCCACGTGATCACTAATAAGCAAATTGTCGATTTACCTTTGAACGGCCGCAGCTTCTATGAACTGGCGCGGCTACTGCCGGGCGGCGCTTTGCTGCCGGGTGGCGGCAATTTACTCCGGATCCGCGCGAACTACATCTCAGGCACAGCGATCAGTGGCGTGGGCGGTAGCCAAACTACCTTTCAGCTGGACGGCGTGGACGTCACCGACCATCATCAGGGCGGCACGAACATCAACACGTCGATTGACGCTTTGCAGGAGTTCAAAGTGCAGCAGAGCGCTTACTCCGCCGAGTTCTCGAACGCGGGCGGCATGCTGAATGCCACCACGAAATCCGGCACTAACGCTTTCCACGGCAGCCTATTCGAATTCCTGCGCAACGATAAGCTAGACGCGCGCGACTTCTTCGCCCGCCAGCGCGAGGTGCTGAAGCGCAATCAGTTTGGCGGCACCATCGGCGGGCCACTGTCGTTGCCTGGCTATTCGGGCAAGGACAAGCAATTCTTCTTCTTTGCGTATGAAGCGATGCGCGAACGCCAGGGCTTGGTGTTCAACAACATTGTGCCGTCGCCGGCGATGAAGGCGGGCGACTTCAGCCGCGCCGGATTGCCGCGCATCTTCGATCCGCTCTCGCTGGCCGGCGGGGCCCGGACCCAGTTTCCCGGCAACGTGATCCCGGCCAATCGCATCTCACCGCAAGCGATCTTCTTCAACAAGTTCGTCCCGGACCCGAACAGCGGCGGTACCAACTTCATCCAGGCCCCGGCCCGCAAGCTGGATACCGACCAGATCACGACCCGCTTCGACCGCCGGATCACGGACAAGCATCAGTTCTTCGCACGCTATAGCTTTCACATCAACCGCCAGAACGACCCGAACTCTTTTCCGGAACTGGGTTATGCGCCGCTCGAAACGAACGCCCACAACGTGGTGGGCAGCCTCGCCAGCACGTTGCGTCCGAACGTCATGCACGAGCTGCGCTACAACTATATGCCGATGATTGTGGACCTGATCGCTTTTCAACAGGGCGTCGACATCAACGGACAAGCTGGCGTGCGTGGTTTTGAAGAGACCAAGCGTCCGGGGGTGATTGGCGCGTTCCCCGACTTCAGTTGGTCCGGCTATGCGTCGATGAACGGCTCGGCGTTTGACCAGCGGCCCAAGACGCAGTCGCTAGTGGTGCATGAGATTACCGACAATCTCACCTGGATTAAGGGCCGCCACATCTTCAAGTTTGGGGGCAAGTTCCGCTACTGGCAGCCCCTGTTTACTGACTCCAAACAGCACGTCGGCCAGTTCACTTTCAACGGCAGCAACACGCAGAACCCGGCGTCTCCCGGCGGTACCGGCGACGCTTTCGCCGACTATGCGCTCGGCCTGCCGCGCCAAGTGACGCGGGCTTTTCCGGCTGACACCTTCGGCGGCCAAGCGAAGTACTGGCACTTCTACGCGCACGATGACCTGAAGCTGGGGCGCAAGCTGACGTTGAACATTGGCCTGCGTTACGAATACTCGCCCTGGCTCAGCGGCTACCGCAACCAGATCGGAACCTTCGATGGCACCAACGCCAAGCCGCTGGTGATCGCCAGCGACAGCAACCAGCTCGACCTGAAAGCGAATTTCGCCGCGCCGACCGCTTTCGCATTGTTCGGCGATCAGATTCGGACGTCGAGCCAGGCCGGCTTGCCGCTTTCGATTACGGCGACCGATAAGAACCAGTGGGCTCCGCGCATTGGCCTGGCCTGGCGTCCATTCGGCGAAAAGACGGTGCTGCGCGGCGGCTACGGACTCTTCTATGAAGTGGAATCGAGCGGCAATCGCGTAAACAATAACGTGGTGCCGTTCAAGCTTGATGAGACGGCGTTCAACGACGCGGCCATCCCCGTGCGCACGCTGGGTAACTTTTTCCTGGGCACGCCTTTGAGTTCCACGGCGGCACCCAGCTTGGGTGCGGCCTTGACGAAGGCTCGCCAGGGCTATGACCAACATTGGAATCTCGGCGTACAACGTCAACTGAATTCGGCGACGGTGTTCGAAATGGATTACGTGGGCAATAAGGGATCGTTTCTAGCCGCCACCAACGCCTTGAACAATCCGCCAGCGGGCGCCGGAGCGATTCAAGCGCGCCGGCCTTATCCGCGCTACGGGGGCATTAACTACTTCACGCAGGACGCTTCCTCCACTTATCATTCCATGCAGACCAAGCTCGAGCAGCGCTACGCCAAGGGCCTCTTCTATCTGGTTTCCTACACTTGGTCGAAAGCCACCCGCTTCGTCAATACGCCGGCCGTGGGCGGCAATACGGGTTGGGAGCGGGCCTTGGCCGGCTTCGACATTCCGCACAACCTCGCCATGAGCACCGGCTGGGAATTGCCGTTCGGCAAAGGCAAGCGGTTCCTCACCAATAGCCATCGGGCGGTGGACGGGCTGCTGGGCGGTTGGACGACGCAAGGGATTCTGGTGCTGCGCAGTGGCCGTCCGTTCACGCCCACCGTTTCGCGCGATGTCTCTAACAACGGTATCGGTGGACAGCGGCCCAATCGCATCGGCTCCGGCAAGCTGGATTCGCCGACGCTCGATAACTGGTTCGACAAGGCGGCCTTTACGATTCCGGCAAACTTCACCTACGGCAACTCCGGCGGCAACATTCTCCGTGAAGACCGCTTCCGCAGTCTGGACTTCTCGATCTTCAAGCAGTTTCAGGTGACCGAAGGAACGCGGGTGCAGTTCAGGGCAGAGTTCTTCAACCTCACGAATACGGCGAGCTTTCTGGGCCCGAACGCCAACGTGGATGTGGCCGCTGGCGGTCGCGTCACGGCGACGTCGAACACGCCGCGTCAGGTCCAATTCGCCCTCAAGTACACCTTCTAACTTATGACTATGCGATTTCTCCCTTTATTACTTACGCTGACGGCTTTCGGCCAAGACGTCACCATCAAGGTGGACGCCGCTCGCCCCGCAGGACCGCTTCGCCCGGTGTGGAGTTACTTCGGCTACGACGAGCCGAACTACACCTATATGAAAGACGGCAAGAAACTGCTGTCGGAACTGTCGGCGCTGAGCCCGGTGACGGTGCATGTGCGCGCCCACAATCTATTGACTACGGGCGACGGCACCGCGGCGCTCAAATGGGGCTCCACCAACGCCTATACTGAGGACGCCCAGGGCCATCCGAAATATGACTGGACCATCGTCGACCGCATCTTCGATACTTATTTGGAACGCAAGATGAAGCCGCTGGTGGAGATCGGCTTTATGCCGGAAGCGCTAAGCGCGAAGCCGCAGCCCTATCAGCATCAGTGGGCCCCCGACAAGACTTACAACCGGATCTTCACCGGCTGGGCGCATCCGCCCAAAGACCCGAAGAAGTGGGGCGAACTGGTTTACCAGTTGACTAAGCACTGTGTGGAAAAGTACGGCCGCGAAGAGGTGGCCAGCTGGTGGTGGGAGGTGTGGAACGAGCCCGACATCGGCTACTGGCAAGGCACGCCCGAACAGTATTTCGAACTTTACGATCACGCCGCTGATGCCGTGAAGCGCGCGCTGCCGGCGATCCGCATTGGAGGCCCCACGACCACTGGGCCC
>JAYVRS010000466.1:0-6033 GCA_043776185.1 Bryobacteraceae bacterium
ATCGGCGGCGGGCTGGGGAGCTTTGGCGCGTTGGGCATCCAAGATGCGCATGGCGGAGGCGTAGTCGGTGAGGTGCAGGTAGGCGCGCGCGGCGAGCAGAATGGCGCGCGGGGCGACGGGCGCATCAGTTTTGGCGAGAGCCTCGGCGCCCTTGGCCGATTCGGCAAATAGCTGAGCCTCGAACTGCGAATTCGCGATCAGGTAGGCAATGTAATCGCGCAAACGGGGCAGACGGGGAAGGGCCAAGCTGTATTGTTGAAGGGCTTCGGCGGGGACGGCGCTGAGCGCGCCGGCGGCGAGGTGGGCGAGGGCGCCGGTTTGGTCCTGCGGATGTTGCGCGGCGAGCGCGAGCAAGGACGGCAGTTTGGACTTGCCTTCGCGCGCAAGCGTTTCGACCGGACTGGTGGTTTGCCCGAGCAGCAGGCCACCCAGAAACGCGATGCGCCACATGGCTTCAGTATCTCAAGTCGTGGGCGGCTTGAGGCCAGCGTCGACGACAATTTGCCGGGCGCGATCAAGGTCGGCGGGCAGGACGTAGAGGAACGCGCCTTTGCGCAGGGTCTGAAAGATGAAGCCGCCGCGGTACTCCTCGATTTCGACGGCGTAATCGATGCCCGCGGCGGTGAGCAGATCCTCGAGTTGGAGGGCTTCGCGCAATTTTTTGGCGATGAAGATGAGGTCGAGTTCCTGATCGCCGAAGAATTCGGGCTCTTGTTTCATGCTTAGCCGACGCGCTTGGCGAAGGCGGCGTAGGCGTCGTCGCCCAGGTATTTGATGAAGTCGTGGGCGACGGCTTCCAGGTTGTGCCACATTTTGGGGTTGCCGAAAGTGTTGCGAGCCTCAGGGACAAACTTGCCGACCCGGACCCAGACGAGCAGCAGTTCCATGCCGCTTTGGAAGAAGAGTTCTTTGTTCAAGACGCCGCTGGTGATGAAGCCGGCCACCATCTCCCAATAGGAGGTGACTTGGCGATAGTAGGCGTTGTGCAGGGTGCCGGGAGGGGCGATGTTTTTAAGAAGGTCGTCGAAGTTCTGCGGCTTGCAGGTGCTGGCGAACCAGCCGCGCGCGTCGCGCATGGTGGCCTCGCGGCGCATTTCGTAAAGGCGGAGGATCAGGTTGGCGTCATCGTATGTCGGTTGCATGCCTATCCAGGCTAGCAGGCTGGTTGGCTATACTCAAAGCCATAAGTATGTATCGCGTGGTGAGCCTCGGATTGATTGCGTTACTAGGCCTTGCTGAGCCGGCCGCTGAGCTCACGAAGGCGGATGAGCGCGTGTTGGCGCGCAAGAGTTGGTGGAGCTTTCGGCCGCCGGCGCGTCCGCAGGTTCCGGCGCTGAAGGACCCTTGGGTGCGCACGCCGATTGATGCCTTTATTCTGCAAGGCTTGCGGGAGAAGGGCTGGTTGCCGTCGCCTTTATTGTCGGCTCGCCAACTCATCCGGCGGGTGACGCTGGATGTGACGGGTTTGCCGCCGACGCCGGCCGAAGTGGCGGCCTTTGTGGCGGATCGCTCACCGCAAGCTTACGAGCATCTGGTGGATCGTTTGCTGGCTTCGGAGGCCTATGGCGAACGTTGGGGGCAGAAGTGGCTTGACGTCGTGCGCTACGCCGATACGAATGGCTTTGAGCTGGACCTTGACCGCGCGCAAGCCTGGCGTTATCGCGACTATGTGATTCGTTCTTTCAATGAAAGTAAGCCCTACGATCAGTTTGTGAAGGAGCAGATTGCGGGCGATGAGATCTGGCCTGGCAATCACGATGCGCGCATTGCGACGGGATTCCTGCGCGCCGGACCGGAGCACTTAGTGGGCGGCAATACCGATAAGGAGATGGATCGCCAGGAGGTGCTGGTGGAGATGACAGCGGCAGTAGGCGGCGCTTTTCTGGGGCTGACCATGAATTGCGCGCGCTGCCACAATCATAAGTTTGACCCGATTCTGCAGGCCGATTACTACCAGTTACAAGCGATTTTCGCGGGGGCCAAAGGGGCCGATGTAGAGATTGTGACGCCGGAGGAAAAAGCTGCGGCCGAGGCTCTGTTGAAGGCGCATGAGGCGCGGGTGAAGCCGATCAAGGAAGCGATTGAGGCGATCGAGAAGCCGTATCGCGCGCAGCTGAAGGCGGAGAAAAAGCTGTTACTCGAGCCGCATTTGCGCGCCTTGCTGGACAAGCCCAAGGAGCAGCGGACGGAGGCGGAGAAGGTGTTGGCCAAGAACGCCGAGTCGCAAACGAACTCTACTTGGGACGAAGTGGTGAAGCGCATTGGCGAGCCGGATAAGAGCCGGCGGATCGCGTTGCGGCGGCGGATGCATGGGCTGGAGCTGGATGCGCCGGCGCCGGTGGCGGCGGCTTATGGCGTGGAGAACATGGAGGAAGCGCCGGTAACGCACATTCTGAAAGTGGGCGATCACAAGATGAAGCTGGCACCGGTTTTGCCGGGTCTGCCGATGGCGTTCGCCAATCGGCTTCCGGTGCCTTTGGGCGTGCCGGGCCGACGTACGGCGTTGGCGGAGTGGCTGGTGTCGCCAGAGCATCCGCTGACGGCGCGGGTGATGGCGAATCGCATTTGGCAGGCGCGGATGGGCGCGGGCTTGGTCCGCACGATGAATGACTTTGGCGCGTTGGGTGAGCGGCCCACGCACCCGGCGCTACTCGATTGGCTGGCAACGGAATTTGTCGCGCAAGGGTGGAACGTGAAGGCGATGGACCGTCTGATTCTACTGTCGAGTGTTTACCGGCAGGCGGGAACGCTGGACGCGGTGAAAATGAAAACAGATCCGGACAATAAGCTCTACTGGCGCGCGCACCGGCGGCGCATGGATTCGGAGATGTTACGCGATAACTTACTCGCGCTGAGCGGTGAGTTGAATCGTAGGGCGGGTGGTCCGGCGGTGCGGGTGCCGATTGAGCCGGAGTTATACGAGTTGATTTTTACGGAGCAAGAGCCGGATAACCTGTGGCCTTTGCCGAAGGATGTGACGGAATTTAATCGTCGCAGTATCTACTTACTCAATAAGCGGACCGTGCGGCTGCCGATGATGACCAATTTCGACCAGCCGGATGCGATGAGTAGCTGTCCGCAGCGAGCGTCGAGCACGCATGCGCTGCAGTCGCTGTCGCTGATGAATTCGGGGTTTGCGCAGGATCGGGCGAAGGCGTTTGCGGCGCGACTTACTGTTAGTTGCGGGCTTAGTCAGGATTGCCGGGTAAAGTCGGCGTATGAGTTAGCGCTGGCGCGAGCCCCCCGGCCGTCCGAAATGACATTGGCTCGGGAGTTTTTTGGGCGGGGCGGCAAGCTCGAGGATTTCTGCTTGGCTTTGATGAATCGAAATGAGTTTGTCTATGTCCCCTAATCGACGAGATGTGTTGCGGGCTTCGGCGCAGGGCTTTGGCGCTTTGGCGTTGCAGGCGATGATGGCCAAGGCTAGTACGAATCCTTTGGCTTCGAAGCAGCCGCACTTTGCGGGCAAGGCGAAGCGCGTCATTTTTCTATTTATGGTGGGCGCGCCGGGCCAGATGGATACCTTTGATCCGAAGCCGGCGCTGAAGAAGTTTGAAGGCCAGAAATTGCCGGAGAGCTTTGGCAAGGTGGGGAGCCAGTTTACGGATGGGTCCACTCCACTTTTGAGTTCGCCTTGGAACTTTAAGCAATATGGGCAAAGTGGAATGTGGGTAAGTGACTTATTTCCCCACTTGTCGCAGTGCGTGGATGACATGTGTTTTGTGCGCAGTTTTCAGACCGATAGTGTGGTGCATGCGCCTGCCATGTATCACGTGCATTCGGGGCGCATTCTGATGGGCTTTCCTAGTTTGGGTGCCTGGGTGACTTACGGGCTGGGCAGTGAGAGCGAGAACTTGCCGGCCTATGTGGTGATGCCGCAGCCGGAAGGTACACCAGAAGGCGGCACGCCCTGTTGGGGGCCGGGCTTCCTGCCGGCCGTCCATCAGGGGACGGTGTTTCGCAGTGGGGCCAACCCGATCATGCATCTAAAGTCGCCCGTGGAACCGGACCGTCAACGGCGTACGCTGGACTTACTACAGAAGATGAACCAGATGGATACCGAGCCGCTGGATTCGGAGATGGCGGCGCGCATTTCCTCTTACGAATTAGCTTTCAAGATGCAGACGTCGGCTCCGGAGGCGGTGGACTTCTCTAGCGAGTCGGCGGCGACGAAGAGTCTTTATGGGTTGGATGAGGATCGCACGCGCGAGTTCGGGGGCCGTTGCCTTTTGGCCCGCCGCTTGATTGAACGCGGAGTGCGCTATATCCAGATCTATTCGGGTGGCGGACCCGTGTCGATTCAATGGGACGCGCATAGCCATCTGAAAAAGAATCACGAGAAGATGGCGGGCTTGACCGATAAACCCATTGCGGGGTTACTGCGCGACTTGAAATCGCGCGGGCTATTGGAAGATACTCTCGTAATTTGGGGCAGTGAGTTTGGGCGTTTGCCGATGTCAGAATCCGGCAACGGGCGTGACCATAATCCGCATGGCTTTACGATGTGGTTTGCGGGAGGCGGAACGAAGGGCGGGCAGGCGATCGGCGAGACCGATGACTTCGGCCTCTACGGTGTGGGCGATCGATTTACGATGCGCGACTTCCACGCCACGATTCTGCATGCGTTGGGGCTGGACCAGAATCGGTTGTGGTACTTACACAATGGCCGCAATGAAAAGCTAACTGACTTTGGTGGCAAGGTGATTCAGCAAGTGTTTGGGTAAATAAGGATAAATATGATTAGCAGACGAGCGATCTTGCTGACGAGCTTGGCTTATGCGGGCGCTGAGGCGATACCAAAATCCGCGCTGATGCTGCCGGCTGAACTGGCGGCGATGCTGGGGAAGAAACCGCTGGTGATCTGCGTGGCCTTCCCGTTTCTTTATCGGGCGGCGCATATCGAAGGGGCCTTGTATGGCGGGGCGGGTTCGAAGCCGGAAGGCTTGGAGACGCTGGCCGCGCTGGTGAAGAACGTGGCGAAGGACAAAGAGATCGTGCTCTATTGCGGTTGCTGCCCTTGGGATCATTGCCCCAATATGGAACCGGCTTTCAACAAGCTGAAGAGCTTGGGCTATTCGCGGGTGAAAGCCGTCATGATTGCGACTAATTTGCACACGGACTGGATCACGAAGGGCTATCCGACCACGAAGGCGGTAGCCTAGGCCGACTATCGAGACAATGCCATAATCGTCGCCATGGGCGTCCTCTTCGTTGTTTTGCTGGCGGCTGCCGAAATTCAGGGCTACATTTCCGATGAGGCTTGCGGCTGGAACAATGCCCGGCCGGGCAAAGCGGCCCAGGAGTGTGCCCGCAAATGCGTGGATGCGGGCTGGCCGCCGGTGTTGGTGCGCGATGGGGGCGTGGTGCTGTTCAAGATCGAAAATAAGGCTGAACGGGCCAGCGTGCTGCCGTTTGTGGGCGAGCATGTCACGATTACTGGCGAGATTGCAGGCGAGACGGTGCGCGTGAGGAAGATTCGCAAGTCGCCCGACCCGGTTCGGCACTAAAGCCTGCCTTGTAAACTGTCGATCCACCGCTAGATGGTAGCGACTCCCCAGGCCTTCAAGCTCCGCGACACGCAAGCGCGCGGTCGCGCGGCCAAGGTGCTGCGTTGGATGCTGATCGTGCTGTCGTTGGCCGGTGGCTTGGGCACGGCCGCGCACTTTGCGCTGGGCATCTGGGCGCAAAACGAATTTACCCAGCCCGAATCGATTGTCGTCGGGCAAGTGCGCATGCTCGATCAGGGGGGCACGCTCTACCAGTCGCTCAAAGACTATCCGTATACGGTGAATGCCTACATGCCGGTAGGTTACGGTCTGCAAGCGGGCTTACAGAAGTTAGGCCTTTCGCCTTATGTCGCGGGGCGGCTGATCAGCATGGCGGCGCTGCTGGTGCTGGGGTGGCTGGTGTACCGGAGTCTGTGGCTCTATTCGAGCGATCGCCGCTGCGCGTGGCTGGGCGTGGCGCTTTGCGGCTGCACCTCGGGATTGCCGTTCTGGGGCACGGTGGGGCAGATGGACATGCTGGCCATTA
>JAYVRS010000467.1:0-6033 GCA_043776185.1 Bryobacteraceae bacterium
TTTGGAGGGGAGAATTCTCACCTATTTTGCAAAAAAACGTCTTGGGGCGGTGGCGTTGTGCAGAAGGGCGTCTGCAAGCGGTTGATTTTAAGTAAGTTGCGACAAAACTGTCCCACCCCGTGGATGCCCGTGGATGGCCCTGTTTCCTGTGCGTGGATGGCCCTGTTTCCTCTGTTTCCTGGAGACCATCCGGCGCTGGTGGTACGGGATGGGACAACCCGCCTATCCCGAGGCTCGTCAATTACTGATCACCGCCGACTCCGGTGGCAGCAATGGACTCCGCGTGCGGCTATGGAAAACCAGAAACTTGCCAACGAAACCGGACTGGAAATTCTGATCTGCCATTTGCCTCCAGGTACCAGCAAATGGAACAAGATCGAGCACCGGCTGTTCAGCTTCATCAGCCAAAACTGGAGAGGACGTCCTTTGGTGAGCCACCAAGTCATCGTCGACCTCATCGCCGCCACCAGCACCAAAACCGGACTCAAGGTAAAGGCCCAGATCGACACGAACCTTTATCCCTCAGGCCTCAAAGTCTCCGACCAAGAACTCGCCGCTGTCAACCTCGAACGGAACGCTTTCCATGGTGACTGGAACTACAAAATCTCACCCTTGATAAACGAAACAGTTGTTTTGTGACAGGCACTAAGTCGGCCTTTGCCACATCAAATGATATTCTCACACCATGACCACCACCATTGCGGCTGCGGTGGTGCCAAGGCACTCGCGTTACGGAAATCGGGCCAACCTAGGGAGTCTGTCGGAGTGAAAATTTGACGTACGCAGAATCAATAACTTACGGGGCAAGTTTTCGCAGCACAAGTCTGTAAGCTGTTGATTTTAGGTTCGAGAACGATTTCACTCCGACAGAATCCTAGGGAGCGCGCCCCAACAGTGAACCCGATTTCCTGACCCTGATGTCCCAAATTCAGAACTGGGTCTGTTTCCCGGCCCGCGTCCGGCGACGTCGAAGTATGGCGAGCGCGAGTCCGCCGAACAGCAGGCCGGCGGTGCCGGGTTCAGGAACGCCAGAGGGAATGATCCCGATGGCCTCCGGGTCTGGAGTACCGCCGTTGATGCCGTTGATCGAGATCTGAAATAGTGGAGAACTCACATTAACGCCCGACCCAGTGAGGTCGAGCAGGAGGTAAGGTACATCGCCGGCAGGTACCGCAGGGTTGAAGCCAAAAAATGCTTGATAGGCAGCCGGAGTAATGGCTCCAGAAGCAACGATGAAGTTCACCGGAGTTCCCACGGCCGAGCCGGAGTTGCGTTGCATGTTGACGGCCGGCCCGCCGCTCGAGAACGCAAACTGGGCGCTCTCCCAACCGAAGCCGGCGGTGCCATTGATCTCAAAGAGGATAACGTTGAAGACCGGTAACGAGGGAAGATTCAGCGCGGCGGCGAGGGCTGAGTCGTTATAAGTAATTTGTTGGAGAAACTGGCTAACGGTCAGGAGCCCCGTAGGGTCATTGATGGAAGCCGCCGAACCATTCGGTGATCCGACAGCGTTCGCGGGACTCACGACGTTCGATGACGATTGAGCCGTGGACCAATTGATACTGATCGCAGAGGCGACCTGGCAGAGAGAGAGAGCTAAAACAGGAATAGTGATTCGCATGATAGTACGTGCGGGAAATGCAGAGAAGCCGGGTCATAAAAGTTTCAGAGTGGCTGGGAGGTGAAACTACTTTTCGCTGTCGAAAAATAAGCACACCCTGCCAGTCAACCCGGCATCGTCGCGCGCGTGACGATGCCCGGTGGTGCTTACGCCTCGGGATCGCTGCACAAGCTAGGGACGTGGAAGGGCACGCTGATCACTGCGGTCTGGGCGGGCATGTTGTCCGCTTGGTAGGTCACGGTATAGGTGAAGGGTATCGCCAGTGATCCGTTGGTGGCCGCCCAACTGACGTTGCGCGCCGCACTTTGCCCGGCGGCGGCCAAGGGGACCAAGATGCTTAGCATAGCGAATCGGAACCTGACTTAACCTTCTGTATTTTGTCAATTTCGGCGAAGCTCAGCGAAGTGCTGAGTAGGTTGACTAGGGGCAATAACCAAACAGTTCGCTCACATCTGGAACATGCGATGAAGGTTACGCGTGAGGGTCATTAAAAAAATTTACCGTCGAGAGCGACGCCGAAATGTAAAATTCTTCCAAATCGGGTTACAATCGATGGATTACTCTACTGTCACCATGAACCACCACGAGGACCTTCCGGAGGACCCTGCTATTGGGGAACCGGAACGCTTGCACCTGATTCACGACGAGCTTCGTGATCTGGCGCGCATTGCCATGAGCCGGGAACGGCCTGACCATACTCTGCAACCTACCGCGCTGGTGAACGAAGCCTATATCCGGCTCACGCGCGACCGCCCTGGCAGCTGGAACAGCCGGGCGCATTTCTTCTCCGCCGCCGCGCGAGCCATGCGGCAAATTCTGGTGGACCATGCTCGCAATCACAACGCGGTGAAACGGGCCAGCAGCCACGAGCGGATCGTCCTTCATGAGTCCCATGCCTCCTTCGAGGCCAACCCGGAACTGGTGCTGGCCATTGACGCCTCGCTCGACCGGCTGCGCGAACTCGATCCGCGGGCCGCGCAAGTGGTGGAGCTCCGATTCTTCACCGGGTTGAGTGTCGAGGAGACCGCTGAGTTGATGGCCGTCTCGCCGAAGACGGTGAAACGCGATTGGGAGTTTGCGCGGGTGTGGCTCGAGCAGCAACTGCGCCCGCTAGAGAAGACCAGCCTATGAGCGACAGCGAACAGGCGCGATGGCGGCGCATCCGGGCCATTTTCGAGGAAGCTGCCGAAGCTGAATCGAGCGGCCGGGCGGCGCTGGTGGCCGAGCGTTGCGGCAGTGACGACGCTCTCCACGCAGAAGTGGAAGAGTTGTTGCACTTGCGGAACGCGCCCACCTTAGCCCTGGACCTGCCGTTGGGTGCTTCGCCCGAACAGCAGAACCGCGCGGCGGCGGCAGGCCACGCGGCGGTGGAGGGTGAGCCGGCGGCTCCGCGGCATGCCAACGGCGCGGTGATCGCGGATCGCTACCGCATTACCGGCTTTCTGGCGCGCGGCGGCATGGGCGAGGTCTACGAGGCCTTTGACCAAGCGGAGCTTCGCACCGTTGCGCTGAAATTTGTGCGGCACTTGGCGGCCAATCAAGGGCAACTGGACGCCCGTTTCTTACGCGAAGTCCGGATGGCCCGCATGGTGGAGCATCCGAACGTGTGCCGCATCTTCGACCTTGCCGAACATGACGGCGAGCGCTGCTGCACGATGGAGTTGCTGCGCGGCGAAACGCTGGCAGCGAAGTTGGCGCGCGAGGGCAAGCTATCGCCGAAGCAAGCCTTGCCGATCGCCCTGCAACTTTGCGACGGTTTAGCCGCGGCGCACCAAGCCGGTGTGCTGCACCGCGATCTGAAGCCGGGCAATGTGTTTCTGGTGGAGGGCCGGGCGGTGATCATCGACTTCGGTTTGGCGGCCGCCAGCACTCGCGATCTCGAAGTGTCGGACTTGACCGCGTCGGGCGCGGTAATCGGAACGCTGGCCTACATGGCTCCGGAGCAATTGGAGGAAGGCGGCGGGGGCGCTTCGGCTGACCTTTATTCGCTGGGCGTGATTCTTTACGAGATGCTGACGGGGGAGAAGCCGCACGATGCGAAGTCGCCCTTCCGCCTAGCCGCGCAGAAGGCCCGTGAATCGCATCGGACGCCGTCAGGCAGCGGCATTCCGGGGATGCCCGCGCTGTGGCGCGAGGTGATTGGCCGCAGCTTGAAGGCCCGCCCGGAGGACCGCTACCCCTCAGCCGGGGCGATGAAGCAGGCCTTGGAACGCGGCCGCCCCAGCGCCCGCTTCGTCTTCACCCAGCCGCAGGTGCTGATTCCGGCGGTGGCGGTGGCGACGGGCCTATTCGCCACGCTGGCGTGGCAATGGGCGCAAATGGACCACCACGCCCCACCGGCCGCCGCTCGTCTTTACGAGCAGGCTTCGGCCGCCATGACCACAGCGGCGCCCGCGCGAGCCTTAAAGCTGCTGGACCAAACGATCGTGCTCGATCCCCAATTCGTCAACGCCCTTTCTTTACTGGCGGTGGCGCACGCGGAGACCGACCAGATCGACCGCGCCAAGGATACGCTGCTCGCGGCGATCGCCGCCAAGGATCGGCGTTGGACCCTGGGGCGGGGGGAGAAGCTGGGCCTGGACGCGGCGAGTGCCGCCATCCAGCGCGACTTCGTTGGCGCTGCCGCGCGCTACGCGGACTTGGCCCAGGTGCCGGACCAACGTCAGTTTGCCCTGCTCTCGCAGGCGCGCATGCTGGACCAAGCCGGCAAACGCGATGACGCGATCCGGACGCTTGAGCGAGCGATCGCTGCGGCGCCCGAAGCTTCATCGAGCCCGGCCGCCCGGGTGCGCCTCGCCAATCTGCTCTGTCGCAAACGAGCCTATCCCCAAGCGGCCGTACACTTTTCGAAGGCCGAAGCAGCCTACCGAAAGAGCGGCAATCAGGAGGGGCTTTGCGACCTGCTGACCGCGCGTGCCATGTCCCGCACCCAGGATCGCGCGGCCGACCGGGCTGACCTCGAACAGGCCATCGCCTTGACTGAAAAAACCGGCAATCGTTACCAGAATTTCGCGGCCCGCTTGCGGATGGTGACGGTAGCCGAACGCGACCACGATTACGAGCGCGCCATTGGCGTGGCGGGTGAAGTGGCAACCGATGCGAAGCGCGACGGCATGCTGGGGATGGCCGCCCGGGCCACGGCGGAACTGGGCTATGCCTATGTCTATCTGCGCAAATACGAGCAGGCGGAGCCCATTCTGCGCGAGTCCGTGGCCTTGGCGGAGCGCGCCAAGAGCTATGGTTTGCTCGCGTCGAATCGCTTGAAATGGGGAGAAGTGCTCGGTAGCTTGCAGCGAATCGAGGAGTCCCTGACGGTATTGGAACCGGCCATTCAGTGGTACCGGCAAGCGGGCGTGGACAACGTATTGCCGCTCACCTTAATCAAATGGGGTGGGGTGCTGAGTGTGTCCAGCCGTTTTGCCGAGGCGGAAGGGGTATTTCGCGAAGCACATGCGCTCGCAAAAAAGAACGAAGAGGATATGTATGTAGGTATGGCGCTCCAGCGGCTAGCCGAATTCAATGTTCGCCGGAACCTTCGCCAAGCGGCGGAATACTGGGAGCAAGCCGTCGTCGTTGGTCGCCGCACCCTGCTGACGAAGACTTACTTTCAGACGGCCGACGGCTGGGCACTATTGGGCGAATTTGAAAAGGCGCGGAAGCTGATCGCAGAGGGCGAAAAAGAGGCGACCCAGAAGTATCCGCCAGGATCCGATCAAACCAATTTTCTCGAAATGGTGCGCTTCGCCCGAGCCATGACCGACTTTCGCCAAGGCCGCTGCGAGCAGGCGGTCGCCGGAATACTGACAGCGCCGCATGCCGTTCAAGACTTGGAACCCCACCTGCGCCGCATGAAGGCTTGTACGGCGCATCCGGCGTCTTTGCGCCAAGATCTCGCTTGGTTCGAGGGTCGGCTCGCCAAGGCGAATGAATTCCAAATCGCCAGCTGGTCAATTCACGCGGGCGATTTGGCGCTGCGCCTCAAGGATTGGGCAACGGCCAAGCGTCATGCGCTGCGCGCGATTGAGGCCAGCCGGCCCAAGCGTTACCGCGTCCTGGAGCTGGAAAATACGTTGGTGCTGCGGGCTGCGAATTCACAATTAGGAAACCATCACGAGCGCGACCGGCTTACCGGCGAAGTGCTCAAGATGGCGCGCGAAGTGGGCTTTGAGAAGCCTGAGGAATTCGGCGGCAGGCAGGATCTGCTCTACTTCTGGAATCTGGGCAACGTTACCACAACAACCCGCCTTTCCCCTTCGCGATGATCATGGCAAGGGGGAAAGACTGCGTCCGGCACTACCAAGAAAGGCCGACCCAAGCCACCGCCGCAAAACCCAACAGCCCAAGCAGGGGCGTGGCAGCCGCGAGGCCGTCAACGAGCGCCACCAAAACTAAGGGATACAGAGCCAGTCAGA
>JAYVRS010000468.1:0-1880 GCA_043776185.1 Bryobacteraceae bacterium
TTCATGGCCCGCTGCGCGAAGCGCGGATACGGTTGGGCCTTCGATGCTCTCGTCAGCCACGAGTCTCAGGTGTTTGCCTCAGGATGCAACGCGTTCGAGCGGGTACAAAACCGAGGCCTGGAGGGCCTCGGCGGCGAAGGCCAGAGCGGCACGAATGCCTTCCTGGGTGATGTGAGGATGAGCACGCAGAATTTGCTCCTCCGTCTGGCCGGCGGCGAACTTCTCCAGGATCAGTTCGACTGTGATGCGCGTCCCGCGAATGACCGGCTTGCCCAACATTACCTTCGGGTTTGAGACGATTAGCAAGGAATCTTGCACACGCATCCTCCTGAATCCAGTCTAGCGCGAGAGTAGAACCCACAAAGTCGCGCAGGGTTGCGTGATCGCGGGCGAATGGCAGGAAATGCCCTCTCCTGTCAGCCGGCGATGAGTCCCTACTTTGACCAAGCCTCGTACAACTTAGCAATGCCAGCGACTTCCGTGCCTTCCGCGTGGATCAGAACGCGATAGCGGAAGTGGAGCTTCTCGCCGGACTTTAACTCGAGGTCGCCATTCTTGGTTTTATCTTTCGTGAAGTCGCGGATGCCGAAGATGTTGGCGAAGAGGCCGTAGGCGCGGGGAATCCGGACCATCCACACGGGTGGTCCGACTTTCCCGTGAGTACGTGAAGGGCTGGCGGCAACTGATGCTGCTGCTGCGGACGACCCTTCGAGTCCCAAGCCGACTACGACACGCTCGAACAAGCCCTCATCGATGACCTCCAACCCCAAGGCCCCACCGAACTCCTCCTCGTCCAACGCTTCGCCCCAAAGCAGTGGCTCGTCGACCGCCTCGCCCGCACCGAGCGCAGCTAGCTCCCCCCCCAATCCCCGCATGAAGCTCCGCGCGCGCACGTCGGCCAGCCTGCTCGAAGTTCCCGCCGCTACCCCGTCGCTCTGGGACGCTCGCGACGTGCCCCACGGCTCGGTGGAAATCAATTATCAGAAGTCTCCCGCGCTCAACGGTGAAACTCGTTCTTTCTGGGTTTTACACGCCGCCCGGCTACACCCAAAACGCCAAGCAACGTTACCCGGTCCTATATCTGCTCCATGGGTCAAATGATCCGGCGGGGGGCTGGGTCTTAGCCGGCCAAGCGAATTACATTCTCGACAACTTACTCGCTGACCGCAAGTCAGTCCCCATGGTGGTCGTCATGCCCTTCGGCCACGCGGTCCCCATCACGTCACCACGCGATATCCAAGCCACTAACTCCGCCCGCTATGAAAAGTACTTACTCGAAGACGTGCTCCCCTTAGTCGAGAGTAAGTATCGGGTAAAGAAAGACCGTGACCACCGCGCCATCGCCGGGCTCTCCATGGGGGGAGGCCAGTCCTCTCCATCGGCTTTCATCACCTCGACCTTTTCAGCGCCATCGGAGCCTTTAGCGCCGCCGCCCCGCAGCATCTCGACACGCAGGGCTTGTCCAAGCACAAGTTGAAAGTCCTGTGGTTCGGCTGCGGAAAAGATGACTCTCTCTTCCAACGCTCCGCCGACCTCGACGCGCTATTTACAAAGCGCTCTATCTCCCACACCTTCCGAGTAACTCCCGGAGCCCACACCTACACCGTCTGGCGTCAGTATCTCGGAGAATTCGCCCTTCTACTATTCCGCTAAACCGGCCCCCCCTTAACGGCTAGAAACCCGCGTCGGCTCCACCGTCAACGTCAACGCCATCGCCGCCCAACTAGTCCCTGCCGCGGAGATCCATTGGTCATGCCCATAAGGGAAGCCGCTCTCAAAGTAAGGCTGTATCTCAATCGACCGCGACTTGACAAACCAGCTACCATCCGCCGCCTGCGTGCGCCGCAAATAGCTCACGCCCTTCTGGTAAACCGCATCCG
>JAYVRS010000469.1:0-1879 GCA_043776185.1 Bryobacteraceae bacterium
AGGATGGCCAGCAGGGACGCCGCGCGCAGGCGTCCATCCTGACGAGCCGCCACGCGGCCACCGACCACGCCGGAGAGTAAGCCGCCAGCGATGCCACCAAAACCCAAAGCAAGACCGGCGATGACGCCGGCTTGGGCAACGCTGAGATGGTGAACCCGAATCATGAAGGCCGGAGCGAAGGTGGCGATCGCGTACATGTTGAAATTCAGAAGGGCGCCCGAAGCGATGATCCATGCGAAGGTCGGGATGCGGAGAAGATCTTGAGTGGATTGGGTGGGCTGTACGGTGGCCAAGGGGCGTACTTCAGCCGCTCCGCGAATGGGCTCATTTAATTGCGAGAGAAAAAAGATGGCTAAGAGAGCGGGCGCGGCGGCGACCATCATGGCGATGCGCCAGCCGTAGGCTTGGGCAATGGGTCCACCGATAAAGAAGCTGAGCGCGCCGCCGATCGGTACGCCTAGCATGAAAATGCCGAGGGCGCGGGAGCGTTGAGCGGCGGGGTAAATATCGCCGATCCAACTAGTGGCGGTGGGCGCGACCGCGGCTTCACCGACGGCGAACCCCAGGCGAGAACCTAACAAGAGCCAGTAAGTGGAAGCGAAGCCGGCCATGGCGGTGAGCAGACTCCACGCGGCAATGGCCCAGACGAGCAGCGGCTTGCGCCGCCGGGTGTCGGCAAGTCTCCCGAGTGGCACTCCGACGATGGCATAGAGCAAGATGAAGGCCGTGCTCAGCCAACCGATTTGGGTATCGGAGAGATGGAATTCGTGGCGGATGGGCTCCGCCAGGGCACCCAGTATCTGCCGGTCATAAAAGTTTAGGATGTTGATGCCGGTGAGGACGGCGAGCGCAAAGGCAGGGGAAGAAGGTTTCACCGTGGGCATCGCGGATTAGGCTATCACATTGCAGCGAGTGGTACGCGATACAGTTGAAGGTTTATGCGAAGCAGAGCTTGGTTCGACACTCCCGAATACTATGGATTCTCACGGCGCGCTTGGCTGCGGAGCGAAGGATTCTCGAGCGCCGTGTTCGACGGCCGGCCGATCATTGGCATTTGTAATTCATGGAGTGAGCTTACCAACTGCAATCTGAATTTGCGCCCGATGGCCGACGCAGTGAAGAGAGGCGTTTGGATGGGGGGCGGATTTCCGCTGGAGTTTCCGGTGATGTCGCTGGCCGAAATGCTGATGAAACCGACGGCGATGCTGTTCCGCAACTTGATGTCGATGGAGGTGGAGGAGAGCATTCGGGCGCATCCTTTGGACGCGGTGATGTTACTGGCCGGTTGTGACAAGACAACGCCCGCGATGCTGATGGGCGCGGCGAGCGCTGACGTGCCGGCAATGCTGTTGACGAGTGGGCCCATGCTGGCGGGGGATTGGCATGGCCGCAAGTTGGGCGCGGGCACTGACGGGCGCAAATTGTTTGACCTCTACCGGGCGGGCGAAATGAGCGAGCATGACATGGGGGAGGTAGAGTGCGCGCTGGGCCGTTCAGCGGGGCACTGCACGGTGATGGGGACCGCCTCCACCATGGCCATCTTGAGTGAGGCATTAGGGATGTCCCCGACTGGCAGCGCGGCGATACCGGCGCCCGATTCCAGAAGGTTGGCAATGGCCGAGGAGGCGGGCCGCCGAATCGTCGAGATGGCCAAGGAAGATCTGCGACCATCGCAGATTCTGACCCGAGGGGCATTTGAGAATGCGCTGCGGGTGCAAATGGCCATTGGCGGGTCTACGAATGCCGTGATTCACTTACTGGCGATCGCGGGACGGGCGAAGGTGCCGTTGACGTTAGATGACTTTGATCGAGTATCGCGGGTGACGCCGTGGCTGGTGAATTTGAAACCGTCGGGCGAATATCTGATGGAGGACCTATT
>JAYVRS010000470.1:0-6018 GCA_043776185.1 Bryobacteraceae bacterium
GGCGTCCGGCGGCGCAGTTCCATGATGCGCGCCACGCCATCCTCTGGCACTCCCAAGGCCAGCATCGCCGCCGGGTTCGCGGTTTGCGCGTCCACGCCAGCATTCGAGCCATACACCGACAAGCAATCCTTCAGACCGCCGCGAGGCACTAGTTCCCCAGCGGCGTTCCGCTGCAGGCTGCCGTAATAAAGCTCACGAGTCACTCCGCGCACCATTAGCAATTCCTCTCCGTCTTGAATTGACGCGTGACGAGGCCGAAAAGTCGGACCCCGCTCCAGATAGGCCGCGTCGTACGGGCTCGCCTGCCCCGCCGCCGGCGAAGTACGCCAATCCACAATCGCCCCGGCGATGTTCTCGGCCTGGTCCGGCGACACGCCCATCGCCAACAGCAACCGCGTCAAGTCCTGGCCCGGAATCGTATTCACGTTCAGCTTGCTCGCCTCTGGAACTAACTCAATCACCGCTTCGCCCTCAGGAAATGAATAGCGATAGATAGGCCCGGCCGGGAAGATCCGGCGTCCCAGCCGTTGGTAGTCCAGAAAGAAACGATCCATCGCCCCGCGCGCGAGAAACTGGCAACGAATGCCTTCGCTCAAAGTGGTGGCGCGATCGATTTCGCCGCGCACCGTGGTCGAAACGCTAAAGGCGATCGCCACCAGCACCGCCGTCAGCCATAGCACCGAGATCAATGCCGCGCCCCGGCGATTATTTGTCCTCATACCGCTCCACAAAGTCGCGGACAAAGTGCAACGGGATCGTCACCGGCGAATGGCGCAACCGGCCACTCTCACCCGCCAACGGCTGCATCTCCACCCGAATCGCACTCGGCAAAGGCGAAGGAATCGGCACCCAGGCATCCAACCATTCCTCAAACGGCGGCTGCGGCAACGCGCGGCGATAGAGGAAGCGGCAACTCGCTAAACGGTCCGCCAGCACGAACGAGTGCGTCGAGGCTTCCACCGGCGCAAACCCCATGCGCGTGCCGCCTTGCGGATTGGGTTCCGGCCCCAGGCAGAACTGCCCTGCGCTCATCGGCCCCGCGTAAAGATGCTCGTTGACAATCAGCCGGACCCCCTCGCCGTTATCGCCCGCGATCACTTGCATCTCGATAATGCGCGGTGCGCCGCGCGCCGCTTCTTCCAGCGAGTAAGTGCTCACAAAGCGCAGCGTCTCGGGCTCGGCCTGAAAAAAGAAGATATTCGCTTTAATGTCGTTTAAGTTGCCGCCATGACAATTCGCGGTCGCGGGCATCAGGTTAGCCAGCATCTGCTCTAACACGCGATGTGCGCCCAACATCTTACGCTCTCGTGTGACGCTCGCATTGGTCTTACTCATCGTATTAAAACCCGCGCGCATGGCATAAACAATTCCCACCGACATGAGACTCACCAGCGTCACCGCCATTAACACTTCGAGCAGCGTGAAACCCCGTCGACGTTTCATTCGCGCAGCATTCCCGCCACGAAGTCGGCCTCATTCAATTGGCCTGGACGATAGGCCACCAGTGAGTAGACCCGACGAGAGCTACCGTCCATCCACCAGGCTTCGAGTTCCAACCGATCCAAAATTGGCGCACCCGGGCCGGCCTTCTCCGGAACATCGAACGGAGTCAATCGCAGCTGCCACCCCTGCTGGTCGCTGGCGTAGGGCGCGTCCCAACGTCCGGCCAGACGCTCATAGCGCGGCAACGCCGGAGTGAGCAATAACTCCTCCATCTTACGTTTCGCGAGCGTCGCGGCCCGGTCCTTTTGCGTCAGCCGGTCCAGGTTACGCAAGGAGCCTGTCAGGTTACCGACTAACGCCGTCACGGCAATCGCCATGATCGTCGTGGCGACTAACACTTCGAGTAAGGTAAAGCCCCGTCTCATCGCTCAATCTCCGGCGCACCAGTGATGGGGTCCACGCGCACGGTCCGTTTCGCGCCGCGCGCATTCACTAACTGCACGCCCACGCGCGGCGCGGCACCGCCCGGAATCAGATAGAAGACTCGCCCTTCCTCATCTCCCCCGGGAAGAATCCCGGCAATTTTGATGCCCGTTGGCAGCTCCAACTTACGCAAGAAGCTGGGATCCCCCGAACGCAAAGTAAGTTGATTCTGCCGCTTACTAATCGTCAATTCCAAAACCTGATGCCGCTGCTCCGCCCGATTCAAAGCCGAATTCAGAAATGCCGCGGTCGAATCCGCCGCGGTTGCCAATCGCACCGAATCGACACTAGCAGAAATCGATGGATAACTAACCCCCATCAGAATCGAGACAATCCCCACCACCACCAACATCTCCACCAGCGTGACCCCCCGCCGCAGTGGGGTGGGCCTCCGGCCCGCCCCCCCCTGGCCCAAACGTAGCCATCGAAAAAATAAATGAGAATAATCCCGCCGGGAACGCACTACTAAGTAGCCATGGCTTTCTACCGCCGCCACCTCCCCCACATTCATCTCCTCGACCATCCGACCTTTGTCACTTTCCGCTTGCACGGAAGCCTTCCGGCCGGTCTCGTGCCCGCCAATACAGCTTTCGAAATCGCGGACGCCATTCTGGAGCAGATGGTTAGCGGACCTCACTGGCTGAGACAACCGGAAATCGCCAGCATCGTCGTCGACGCCATCGACTTCTGCGCCCAAGAGTTGCGAGGGTTCCACTCCCACGCGTTTGTCGTCATGTCTAACCATGTCCACCTACTGCTGACTCCGCGGATTCCACTGATCAGTGCTCTGCACAGTCTGAAGTCGTTCACCGCCCATCGCGCCAATTTGGCCCTCCAACGAACCGGCCCGTTCTGGCAGCGCGAAAGCTTCGACCATGTGGTGCGCAGCGAGAAAGAGTTCCAGAGAATTACCCACTACATCCATCACAATCCTGTCCAAGCAGGCATAGTGTCAGTCCCTGAAGACTTCCCTTGGTCGAGTGCCTGGGCGGGCCGGAGGCCCACCCCACTAATTTCTGCACCCTAGTTGGGTGGGCCTCCGGCCCGCCCAAGCTAATCACTTCCAACTCACAATATCCGCATTGATCGTCTCACCGCCCGGCTGGCCATCCGCGCCCAGGCAAACAATATCCGGCTCATCCCCATGCTCCCCCGGATACTTATACAAATATTGATTTCCCCAAGGATCCACCGGAATCTCCTTCGCACTATAGGGACCATTCCAGTTAGTCACCCCGGACGGCTTCTCCCGCAACCCGCGCAAGCCGCTCTCGTTAGCCGGAAACGTTCCCGTATCGAGCTTGTAAGAAGCCAGCATCTGCTCGAAACTCTGGATCTGCTGCCGCGCCGCGGTCACGCGAGCCTTGTCACCCTGGCCCAGTAATTTGGGTCCCACGACCATCAGAAACACGCTGATAATGGTCACCACCACCAGCATCTCAATCAACGTCACACCGGCATTTGCTCGTCTTCTCATATCGCTACCTCATTGATACTTGTAATTGCCATCAACATACTAATGATCAGCACGCCGATCACTAAACCCATCACCAGAATCACCAGTGGCTCAAACAGCGATGTGAACCGCTTAATCGCCGACTTAGTTTCCGTCTCGTAGATTTCCGCCATCCGCTGGAACATCACATCCAAGTGGCCCGTCTCTTCGCCCACCGTCAGTAAGTGCCCCGCCAACGCGGGAAAGACGCCGGAACGCTTGATCGGGGTCGCGATGCCTTCGCCGCGCTTCACCCCCAGAATCACCGGACCCAGCGCATTGGACATCACCTGATTCGTCAAAATCGCCCCGGCGATCTGAATCGATTGCACCAGGGGAACGCTATTGCCTACCAGCGTACCCATCGCCCGGGCAAACCGCGCCGTCTCCATCTTCCGCAACGCGTCGCCTAATACGGGGAGCTTCAGGCGGGACGTATCCCACCAAAGCCGGCCCTCCGGTGTGCGGATGTAATAGAGAAACGAAGCGACAAAACCCGCCCCGATAATCAGCAAAAATAGTCCATAACTGCGAACAAACAAGCTGGCTGCTAACATGATCTGCGTCGGCAGCGGCATTGCAATGCGCGACTCCTGAAACACCTGCGCAAATCGCGGCACCACAAAATAGAGTAGGACAATCACCGAACAAAGGCCCACCGTCGCCAGCAGGGCCGGATACACCAGCGCCGAAACCACATAGCCGCGTAACTCGTCGCGCGTTCGCTCAAATTCTGCCAAGCGGTCGAACATAGTATGCAACTGACCGGACGCTTCGCCGGCCCGCACCATGTTGACGTAGATTTCGCTAAAGTAAGCCGGGTGCGCGGCCAGCGCATCGGCCATTGTCTTACCGCTCTTGATGGCCCGCAGCACCTCGGCGCCCACCACTTGAAACGACTTCTGCTCCGTCAGCTCATTGGAAATTGACAGCGCCCGGTCCAGCGGAATGCCCGCATTTAATAAGGTCGCCAGTTCCTGCGTAAAGTAAAGAACACTCTTGCGGCGGCCGCCGCCGAATTCAGGCATCTTCAAATCGAAGGCCGAGCTTTGGGGTGCCACGCCGATATACACCGGCGTCAATCCCTGGCGGCGCAGCTCCGCCGCTACGCGCTTGTCGCTCTCGGCGGGAAAGGAGCCCGTTCTCACTTGCCCGTCCGGCGCCACGGCTTTGAAGTGGAAGCTGGTCAACTTAGAACTCCTGCGTTACCCGAGTTACTTCTTCGGCGGTGGTGACGCCCGCGGCCACCTTCTGCCAGCCGTCTTCGCGTAGCGTACGCATGCCGTTTTTGCGCGCGGCCGTCACTAATAAGCTAGCGTCGGCATTGCCCATAATCAGGCGGCGGATCTCTTCATTCAGCTCCATCAACTCGAAGATTCCTACCCGGCCGCGATACCCGGTGCCCGCGCAATTTTCGCAGCCCTTACCCTTGAACACTTCGATGTCATCGCCGGTGGGGGTCAGGTGCTTGCCCGCTGACGCCTTACACTGCGGACAAATCTTGCGCACTAGCCGCTGGGCCAAGACACTCACCAGCGACGAACAGATCAAGTAATTCTCGACGCCCATGTCCGTCAGCCGCGTAATCGCGCTGGGCGCATCGTTCGTGTGTAGCGTAGAAAAAACAAAGTGGCCGGTCAACGCCGAGCGGATCGCCACATCGGCCGTCTCACGGTCGCGCACCTCGCCCACCATGATCACGTCGGGGTCTTGACGCACAATGTGCCGTAGCCCCGCCGCAAAAGTAAGTCCGATCTGCGGATTCACATGGATCTGGTTGATGCCATCCATCTGATACTCCACCGGATCTTCAATGGTAATGATCTTTTTGTCCGGCTGGTTGATGCGCTTCAAGGCCGAATAAAGCGTGGTCGACTTACCGCTACCGGTCGGCCCCGTCACAAACAGAATGCCGTGCGGCAAGGACGTGTAGTAAGTCATGCGGTCCAGCATGTGCTGGTCGAAGCCTAAGCTTTGTAAGTCGTAGAAGTCGCCTTGCGAACGGTCCAGCAAACGCATCACGACGCTCTCGCCGTAGAGCGTCGGCAAGGTGGAGACGCGTAAGTCCACTTCGCGCCCCAAGACCTTGATCTTGATGCGGCCATCCTGCGGCAGGCGGCGTTCGGCGATATTCAACTTCGCCATCAGCTTCACGCGCGAGATGATCGCCGCCTTCATCTCTTTGGGCGGCAGCTCCTGCTCCTGCAACACGCCGTCAACGCGAAAGCGAATGCGGAACTCTTTTTCAAACGGCTCAATGTGAATGTCGCTGGCGCGCTTCTCCACGGCCGCGGCGATCGTCGCATTCACCAGCCGAATGACAGGGGCCTCGCTAGCCATGTCGCGTAACTGTTCAAGGTCGGCCGCGGCTTCATTGCCATCGCCTTCGTACTCACCGTCGCGCTTGGCGCTCTCGCCGTAATATTTATCGAGCGCTTCGGCCAGTTCGCCCTCAGCAGCCAGCGCCGGTCGCACGCGCAATCCGGTAGTCGCGCGCACTGCGGACATCGTCTCAAAATCAAGCGGATCGGCCATCGCCAAAGTCAGCGTGCCGTCGTCCTGCGAAATCGGCAAAACGCGGGACTGCCGCAGAAACC
>JAYVRS010000471.1:0-1876 GCA_043776185.1 Bryobacteraceae bacterium
GATGCTCGCGTTGCCGCACCTAGGCAGCACGAAGGCCCAGGACGTGCGGGACACGCTGGAGGCGGTCTTTCGGGAGTGTGGGGCTACCCGAGGCGATGCGGTTCGACCACGGGACGCCAACCCAATCATATCCGTCCGAGCGAAGCGTTGGGCATCCAGACCCCGGCCACGCGCTGGAAGCCGAGCGCCAGGAAGTACTAGGATCAGCCACCGGAATGGGCTTATCCCAGCAGCATGACGGTGTTGCCGGTGCAGGAGCAGGGCTATATTCGTTGGCAAGGTCCGCGCTGGGAAATCAGTCAGGCTCTCCGTCATGAGCGGATCGGAATCGAGTTACTCGGCGATCGTGCGCTGGTCTATGTTTGTAATCCACGGGTCAAACCTATGCGATCCCAACGGCGATTCGGATTCCGCATAGGGAGGTCCCCCCAGTGGAATAAGGGGAGCCTAGTCGTGGGCCGTCCATTGCCCCCTTCCACGGTAAATAAGGCCGGCGGCCACCGCCTCCCTCGGACAGCTAAAATGAGGGCGAAGGACAGAAGCCGAAGTCCCTTACCGGCGAACTTTGCTCCGCATGTCTGCCTAGCTCTACTCTGTGGCGTAAAGTGTCAAAGAGGTCTTGGCAACAAATGTCAAGGATGTCCTGGCAGTTGACACTAAAGCCCGCCCTACAAGATGGGGCGGGAGCCGGGAGGGATGTTGCAGTTTTCGAGGCCTTTGAGCTTTCGCCCGATTTCCCTAGCTGCGGCGACGTGGACGTCGGGGTGCTGAATGAGGACTTTGATTACGGCGTTGTAGCAAATGGGCCACGCTTCGAAATCGGCGGGGATGTAAGAGGGATTTCAGGATTTGATGAGGTGGATTTCGTAAGATTCATTTTCTGTCTATCCGATTTGACTTTACCCTACAGATAAAAGCTCCTGAACGGGGTTTCGACGTAAGTGCTTGTAAAGGAGGGAGATTCAGTTTCACTTTTCCCGCTACCGGGATTTACCGGGATTATGGGCGGAAACTGGCGTCACAACAGAGTGAATGGGAAGATTTGTCGCGGTTTGAATGACTTACACATAGGAGATTCCAGAGAGGGCCTTGACTTCTGGCAGAATCGCGTCAGGTCCTTCTATGTTTCAACAATCTAATGATCCGGCCGCTTTCGCGCGGGAGTTGCTTGATTTTGAGCCCGTTGCAAACCAGGCGAAGTTGTTTCGGCGAAAGCGCAATACTTGATGGTAAAGTGCCACCGGCAGTGGGGCAAAACGACCTTGACGGCGATGCGAGCGGTACATCGAGCGGTGACGATGCCGAAGCAGCAGATTGTGGTGGTGTCGGCTTCCTTGCGGCAGTCGATGGCACTGGCGAACCGGTGCCGCGAGTTTGCGCAACAGTTACATTTGACGCTGCGGACGGAGGCGGCGAATAAGGGGTCGATTGTATTTCCGAATGGCTCCAGATTGTGGCTTTGGGATTCGGCCGTTGCCGGCGCATCGCGACCGGGTGCACGGATTTGCGGCCGATTTCCTCATTCTCGATGAGGCAGCGTGTATCTCGGACGAGGTGTACTCGGCAGCCACGCCGATGCTGGCGGCCAAGAATGGGGCTTTGTGGTTACTATGGACGCCGCAGCGTCCGTAGGGCTTCTTCGACGACGAATGGGTGGCCAAGCAATCGGCGATGAGCCGGGCCTGGCTGAAGACTTCGGCGGCGGCGGAGAGCAGTGGGCGGGCGACGGAGAGCTTTCTGAATGGCGGGCGCAAGCGCAAGACGGCGGAGCAGTTTGCGAACGAGTTCGAGTGCGCCTTTGCCTCGCCGCACCGCAATGTATTTGCAGAGGTGTGGCTGGAGCGGAGTTTTCTTAGGCGAAGCTCCCTTATCATGC
>JAYVRS010000472.1:0-6013 GCA_043776185.1 Bryobacteraceae bacterium
CGAAACTCAATGTCGCGGCGTACTCAATGAATATGTGGCCACTTACAACCCCAGCACTCCAACGAGCTCGACTCACTCACCGAAGCCGTCTTCGCAAGGTGGCGGCAACAACGCATCTGGCTCGCCGAAGCCGGTCAAATTCAAATCGCCATTGAAGCAACTGGGGGCGACAGGGTTCATATTCGGGCTGCAGAAGCCGTGAGTGGTGGAGCTGATAGCTGACTTGGATTTACCTTCGACAGTGATCTCTGCGACTTACGGGCCCAACGGCTCCCTAACACCACGCGCCAAACGAACCCAAACCCTCAATGGCGGAATCCGCAATTCCCGATCCAAGCGAACCCATGGCGGCTCCGCAGACTCCAAAACCAAGCGAAGCTAATCTCACTCCCGAACAAACCCGTTTCGAGTCCATGAAGGCGGAAGTGGAGCGCTTCGAGCATCAGTAGGCCATTCTGCGGGCGCGTATGCAGCTGTAAACTCATGACAATAACAAAGGAAGATCTCCGTGTCCGGGCGTGTTGACCCCATAAGAGAAATGGATTGAGCGCTTTTGGGTATCGTGCTAGGCTCTTCTCAAGATCTTTCAATCCAAGGGTTCGCACTGTTTCCTTGTCGAAACTGAGCGGAGTATCGCAAGCCTTCCGGCCTGCCAACATTTCCATTTCACGAGGTTATCGACATGCAGCTTTCCCTCATACGGCGTACTTTCCTAATTGCCTGGCTGATCGCGTTCGGCGCTTCGGCCCAGACTTTTCGCGGCAGCATTGCGGGCAGCATCGTCGATGCTTCCGGCGCCGCCGTTCCCGATGTGAAGGTAGTGGCCGTCAATACCGGCACGGGCCTCGCGCGCGAAGTGGTGGCGTCGGCGGCTGGCGACTTTGCCATGCCCGACCTCCCTTTGGGGCTTTATCATGTCACCGTCACCAAGGCCGGCTTCGGGACGCAAAAGATCGAGGGCGTGGAAGTGGCGGTGTCGCGCACTTCTAATTTGGCCATCAAACTGGCCGTCTCCCAGCAGGCCACAACGATTGAAGTGTCGGCGGCGGCGGCGGCGATTGAGACGACGTCTTCCACGCTGGCTTCCGTAGTGGGTCCGCGAACGGTGCAGGACTTGCCGATGAATGGCCGCGACTTTCGCCAAATGTTGAAGCTGAGCCCGGGCGTATCGCCTTCGAGCGGCTCGGTGAATGGCATGCGAACGTCGGGCAATAATTATCAGATTGACGGTGCCGATAACAACGATGCCTTTCATAACTCGTCGGCTGTGAATCAGGGTGGTGTCTCCGGTATCGCCGGTACCTTGCTGCCGGTGGAAGCGATCGATCAATTCTCGGTGGTGACGAATGCTAGTGCGGACTTCGGTCGAAACGGCGGCTCGAATGTGAACTTAGTGATCAAGAGCGGCACGAATGCGCTGCACGGGTCGGCTTACTACTTCAATCGCAATGAGTACTTTTCGTCATTCTCTCCTTTCCAGAATCCCGACACCGCGAAAAAGCGCGTGATGCGCAATGACCAATGGGGTTTTAGTCTGGGTGGGCCGGTGCTGAAGAATAAGCTATTTTACTTTGCCACTCTCGAAGGGCAGAAAGCGATTGCCAACCTATCGCTGCTGGCGCAGCATCCATCCACGGCCTGGGTGAATGAAGCGAAGACGCTGCTGGGCCGCTACGGAGTGGCGACGAGCCCGGTGGCCACGAACTTACTCTCCTTTTGGCCGTCACGTTACAACGGCTTGCCGGCCACGACGAATAACCTGGTGGCCGGTGATCGGAACGATTACGACAGTTACAACGGCATCCTGAAGCTGGACTATGCGGTGAACGACAAACATAACTTGTCGGCTCGCTACTTTGGCGGCACGGGTAAGCAAATTGCGGAAAATGGCCAGCCCTATCGCGAATATTTTCAAGTGGCGCCTTCGCGCATGACGAATATCGCCGTGAATTTGACGAGCACTCTCTCCTCGCGCTTGGTGAGCCAATTAGTGCTCGGAACCAATTACTTTTTGCAGGTCTTTAACGATGCCGATACCAGTTATAATCCCATTGCAGCCGGCCTGAATACTGGCGTGCCGCAGAATGGATCGTTGGGTGGCTCGCCCTCGTTGCGTATCTCGAACTTTGCGGGGGCTAGCGCCACGCAACCCCTGGGCCGCATCGATACCACCGGCCACATTACCGAGAATCTGAGTTATTCCGCCGGGCGTCACACGTTCAAGTTCGGTGGCGAGTACCGCCGGGCGGTGTTGGACGTCTTCTACGACACGAACAAGCGTGGCACCTTCACTTTTGACGGTTCGCGCGGCCCCTGGGCGGCGGATGCGAGCGTATCTCCTTCCTTGCGTTCGCTTTCCGACTTTATGGCCGGGTATCTCACCAATACCAACGGGGCCACGATCGTGCGTGGGCAGTTACAACGCGACTATCGCCAGAACGGCGTCGACGGCTGGGTGCATGACAACTGGCAGGTGAACCAGAAGTTCAACTTGAACTTTGGCGTTCGCTACAGCTATGTCGGCCCCGTGTCCGATCTCGATCGCAGCATCACCTCGTTTGTGCCGGGCAAAGGGTTTGTCAATGTCGGCAAGGGCGGCAGCCCGTTGTGGCCGAAGGATTGGAATAACTTTGGTCCCCGCGTCGGGTTCGCTTACAACCTGTTCTCCAAGACCGTGATCCGCGGCAGCTACGGCGTCTTCTACGATCAACCGCCGCTCAATTTCATTGTGGCGAATACGGGTACCCCGAACGGTGGCTCCGCCGGTATCCACGCGAATCCGGCTGGCCCTGACCCGGTCTTCACGCAGACGCGCAACGGCATCAACATCGTCTCCGGGCAGGAGATCTTCCCCAGTGCGGTGGCTCCCACCAACGTGGGCGCTTTCGGCGTGAGCCCGGACTTCCGCACTCCTTACGTGCAAAACTTTAACTTGAATTTTCAGCATCAGCTGAGTTCAAAGGCCATCTTGCAGGTCGGCTATGTCGGCAGCAAGGGTACTAAGCTTTCCCTATTGCGGAGCATCAATCCAGTGGTGGGCGGCCGTCGCTTGTTGGCGGATCAATACCCGACGCTGGGCGCTATCAATATCCTGGAGTCGATTGCCAATTCGAATTACAATTCGCTACAAACGCAGTTGCGAGTTACCCGTTGGAAAAAGGTTTCGGCCACGGTGAATTACACGTTGGGCAAGGCGCTTGACAATGGCTCCAACGTGCGCAACGCCGTTCCGGCCAACAGCTTCAACCTGCGCCGGGAGTATGGTCCGTCGAACTTTGACATCCGTCAAGTATTCACTGGCTTCGTTACTTACGACGTGCCTTCGTTCGGGAGTAAGTTCCCGCGTTTGACGAAGGGCTGGCAGCTGAATGCGTTGATGACCGCCCACACCGGTGAGCCGCTCGACTTAATCTCGGGTACGAATCGCAGTGGAACGCTCGACAATCGCGACCGCGTCGATGTGGTGGGCGAAGCGTTCTCGGGCGTAGCTGCCCGCGCGACTCCCTTTGGCCCGGTGCCGTACTTCAACGGGAGAGCCTTTACTGCCGCCGCAATCGGCACGTGGGGCAATATTGGGCGTGATTCTATCTATGGGCCCGGCTTCGGCGCGGTGGATTTCTCGATCTTCAAAGATACGGCCATCACCGAACGCTTCCGCGTCCAACTACGCGCCGAGATCTTCAATATTCTTGATCGCGCAAACTTTGCCAATCCCGGCGTTAACTTTAATGCGGGGTCTTCGTTTGGCGTGATCACCAATACCCGGAACGGCGCCTCCGCGCCGGGCATTGGTTTCGGCGAGCCGCGCAATATGCAACTCGCGCTCAAGTTGATCTGGTAATCTTGGTCTGATTCCCGGGGCTAGGCCCATCCCCATAGGACCACATAGGAATGGTGCATGGCCCTTTGATTTGGTTCGCGCTAATCTGGGATTTGAGACTTTTACCTGTCGTTACTCTGATTCTGCTGGCTAGTTGTGGGAAGCCCGACTCTTTACGCATTCGCCTCGTGACTTTTCAAGGGGCCGAAGCGCCGCTTTTGGCGCAGAGGCTGGGTTACTTCGAGAAGGAAGGCCTGCAGGTGGACCTGCAGGAGATCGCCGGCACGGGCAAAGCTATGGAGGCTTTGCTCTCTGGCAGCGCCGACTCGATTGTAGGCACTTACGAGCAGGCCATTCAGGTGCAGGCTTTGGGCAAACCGGTAGTCGCCTATCTACAACTAACCGACTGTCATTGCTTAGCCATGGTCGCCTTGAAGCGGGCGGCGTCGCTGAAGGGCCAGATAATTGGCGTGGCAGCGCCGGGCGGCGCGATGCAGAATTTTGCGACCCACATTGTGGAGCAGAGTGGCCTCAAGGGAAGCGACGTCACCTTTGCCGCGATTGGCGTGGGTCCGTCGGCCTTGGTGGCGATCGAGAGCGGTAAGGTGGATGCGGCGGTGGTGTTGGCCAATACGCTGGTGCCGTTGCGGCAACGGCATCCGGAGACGGTGACGCTGGCCGAGACGTTCAGCCCCGAGGGCAACCGAAAGGTGTTTGGCACGGACGGCTGGCCCAGCATGGCGCTGCTGGGGCAACCGGCCTGGCTGCGCGGCAATCCGGACCGGACGAAGCGGCTGGTGCGGGCGATGCGGGCGGCCGTCGCGTGGATCCGGGCGAACTCGCCCGAATCGGTGCAGGCTAAGCTGGGGAGCGGCAACCTGGACGCGTTGCGGTTGCATTTGCCCCGCTACGATCCGCGCGGGGCCTTCCAGTTGGAACAGGTGCGGACAGTGTACGAATTCCTGGCAAAGAGGAATCCGGCCGTGGGGGCGGCGCACATTAATTTGAGCCAAACATTTACCAATGAGTTCCTGCAACCCAGCGAGGAATGATGACGTATAATTCGGGGAGTTAACCTCGAAGGAGTTTTTAAGATGAATCCACTGATGGACATGATTATGGGAGCCGCCGGCGGCGGTGTTTTGCAGAAAGTGGCTAGCCAGTTCGGGCTGGACGAATCGCAGGCGGCGAGTGCCATCCAAGCGCTGTTGCCGGCCATCACCGGCGGCGTGCAGCGCAATACTCAGCAAGCAGGTGGCTTGGAGTCTTTGCTGGGTGCGCTGACGGGTGGCAATCATCAGCAGTATCTGGATGACCCCTCTACCTTGGACAACGCCACACAAGAAGGCAATGGCATTCTGGGACATTTGCTGGGCAGCAAGGACGTGAGCCGTCAGGTAGCCGCGCAGGCGGCGGAACAGACTGGCTTGGGTTCTGACCTGATGAAGCAGATGCTACCGATTGTCGCTTCACTGGCGATGGGCGCGCTTTCGAAGCAATCCGCCGGCAATAATTTGGCCGGTATGGTGCAGGGCGGCCAATCGAGTGGCGTGATGGGTCTGCTGGGCTCCTTCCTCGATCAGAATCACGACGGTTCGATGGTGGATGACGTGTTGAAGGGTGTAGCTGGACGCTTATTCGGCGGACGCTAGTTGCGGGATTTCCCCTGACGGCCAGGCTCCACCTCGCCCTCAGGAGGAGATCATCAAGGAGACGGGATGAGTGCAGTGGGTTATGAGGAGCAGCCTCAACGGCGGCGGGGTGGGTATCAAGTGGCTGCCGACCCTGCTGTTTGCTGGCTACATGGCTTATTACTATTTTTCAAATCAGCAAGTAGTGCCCGTCACCGGGCGCAAGCAGTTAGTCCACATGAGCCTGGAGCCGGAGACTACTCTGGGTTTGTCGTCGTTGCAGCAGGTGCTTTCGCAGGTACATCTCATTGCGGTGGGCAGTAAGTGGCTCTAGATCGATTCGATGAATTTCGCCGGCGTCACGCGGCGGCTCGCGAAGGCGGCGGCTTAGCGCGACAGGAGCGCCAGCATAAAGAAGGTAAATTATCCGCGCGGGAGCGCATTGACTTACTCGTTGATGACGGCACGTTTCAGGAGCTAGATCCTTTCGTGCGCCATCGTTGCCGCGATTTCGGCATGGAGGAGCAAGTCTACGAAGGTGACGGCTTCATCACCGGCTGGG
>JAYVRS010000473.1:0-1874 GCA_043776185.1 Bryobacteraceae bacterium
GTCACCATCGGGATGTCGATCCGCAACATCCTCAACCACACCAACCCCGGGCCCATCATCGGCAACCTCACCTCGCCCCTCTTCGGCCAAGCCAATCAGCTCGCCGGCGCCGCCGTACCCACCGGCACCACCTTTTCCGAATCAGCCAACAACCGCCGCCTCGAGCTACAAATGCGCTTCACTTTCTAAACTGCACCCTCACGATTGCTTCCAGCCGCGAACGATAGTGAGCGGGTCCTGCGAGAGCGGAGTCACCGCGATTGCAAAGAATTTTCAAACCCTCTAATATCCTGATTAAATTATACTTAGCTGGGCTCCCCGTCCTGCCAACCGTCCCAAAACGCCCACCGTCGTGCCATCATCAGATAGGAAGGGAGGGGACGTTTGACAAAGCCCGCCGCCGGGCGCGCATCAGTCCGCAGCGCTCAACCGAAAGCGTTTATTATCAACAACTCCCGGGTTCGTTTCGTAACACTACGAACCCCGACCGTTAGGGAGGGGATGCTCGTTGCCAAAAGTAACTCCCCCGCTTTGTTTCGACAAGCCCGCCGCCGAGCGCGCCGGTCTGCAGCACTCAACCGAAAGCGTTTAGTATCAACAACTCCCGGGTTCGTTTCGTAACACCAAAAACACGGCCCGAAATTGCGAAAAGCGACTATAAACCGGCCCAGATATCAGTGAGGTCCAGCACGAAGCCAGCCACCGGACCCTCGCCGGCCAACTCGGTAATGCCGGTGCAAATTTCGGGAGCGGCAAAACCCTGGCGATAGATGTAAACCGTCTCACGGTCAGCGTCGATCAGCCAGGCCAGTTCCACGCCATCGGCCAGCCAAAGCATCATCTTCTCTCTCGCCGTCTTGAGCCGGTCGCTGGGTGACATCACTTCCACGACAAACTCTGGGCACACCGGCGGAAAGCGGCGCAGTTGTTCCTTCGAGAGTTTGGACAATCGCTCGCGAGACACCCAGGACGCGTCGGGCGAATAGGCGGCGCTCGAGGGTAGAATGAACTCCACGCTCGGGCCGAAGGCTCGGCCGCGCCCGTCGCGTTTGGCCCAAACGGCCAACTGCATTACCAGTTCGGTGTTCCTCAAATCGGATTCTGCGCCGCAGGGTGGCATCATGACGATCTCCCCTTGCGAAGTGCGCTCAATTCGCAAGTCCTGGTTGTTGGCGCAGAACTCGAAGTACTCTTCGTCGTTCATGGTTTGCGACGCGTCCAGAAAGAACTTCGCTGGCGCGATGATGTCGGGCCGTTCGACTCGCATGTTATCTCCAGCATACAGGCAAGAATTGTTGTAGCGTGAAGCATGCCCTGGAAATTCAGCGCCGTCATTCTGGCGGCAGCGTTTGTCTCGGCGGCCGAACCTACTCCCGCGCAGCAGGCGCGGGCCCGCACGATTCTGGAACAGACTACTGACTCCGTTTCGGCGGCAACGCCGGCCGTCCAGGTCCTGCTGCTGCGCGACCTCGGCGAGCTGTATCAGAAGGTCGATAAGAAACAGTCGATCAAGTTACTCACGGAGGCGTTCTCGTCCAGCGCCATGCTGAAGCCTGAATGGCGAGACGGCCATCAGGGGAAGATTCTGGGGTTACTGGCCAAAGTGGATTTAGACGCGGCGATAGAGCGCGTCGCCGTCTATCAGCCGGCGGACCCGGAGGCCAAGCCCGCGCTTTATGAGAGTCTCGTTCGCACCTTGCTGCAGCGCGATAAGATCCCGGCCGCGGTGGAGTTATTCGAAATCTATTCCGGCGGCAATTACCCCTTCAGAGCGCTCGATCTGCTACTGGAGCGTTTGGCCGCCGATGATCCGCGACGAGTGATTCTGTTCGGCCGGGCGACGACCGCCTATGGCGGCACCGGAGGAGGCGCAT
>JAYVRS010000474.1:0-5999 GCA_043776185.1 Bryobacteraceae bacterium
TCGATTTCGGCGGTTTTTAAGCGGCGCTCGTTGCGATAAGGATACGACGCTTCGGTGGCTTTCCACGGCGGCATGAAGCGGCTCTGGGTGACGGCGGCCATCACCCGGGCATGCTTCTTGGCGTCCTGATAGTTCATCAGGGCGAAGGGGGCGGCCTCGCCGGGCCGGTGGCAGCCCGTGCAATTTTGAAAGAGAATCGGGGCGATGTGTTCGCTGAAGGTTACCTTTTGCGCGGCGAGCGGAAAGGCGGACAAGACGAGCGGGACGATCAAGGATCGGAGTTGGCCCATAGCCTATTATGCGCCAGTTGGCGGCCGACGGCTCTTAGCGCTTGGAGGGTGACTTCGGCTTAGCGCCACTTTTCAAGATCAGGTCAGTGAAGAGTTCAACGGCTTTGTCGATGGGGAGGAAGTCAGCGGCGTCGATGGGGGTGAGTCCGGTCTTGTTTTTCTCGTCGAGCGGCGCGCCTTTTTCGGCGAGGAAGCGGATCACTTCGCAGATTCGCTCTTGCGACTCCAGCCCGCCGTCTTTGGCGGTGCCGGTGACGGAGGCGTGCATCAAAGTGGCACCCTCGCGGGTGACGACTTTCGTGTCAGGGTCGAAGCCGTAGGCGAAGCGGACGGCGGCCACTTGGGCACTTCCGACGGAGGCCATCAAGAAGGAACTGCCGTCGATGGCTTTGAGCTTAGGGTCGCTGCCGGCATCGAGCAGAGCGCGCATGGCGGAAATGTTGCCGACGCGTGCGGCGGCGAAGAGCGGGGTTTGGCCGCCGGGGGGTCCACGGAAGAAGCCGCGCCCGCCGGCGGCGGCTTCGGCGGTGCGGGCATCTTTGCTGGCACCTTTTGTAAGGAGTAACTTGATCAAGGGAACGTCGCCAGCTTGGGCGGCCAGATGCAAGGGCGTATTGCCGGTGCGGTCGGCGATGTTGGGGTCGGCACCGGCTTCGAGGAGTGCTAAGGCGGCGGCCGTACTGCGGTGTGACGAAGCCGACAGCAGGACTTTGGTTCCATCGGGCAAGGCGGCGTTGACGTCCGCGCCCGCTTTGGTGAGCGCCTTTACCGAGGCTGTGTCGTTCTTAACGGCGGCGAAGAACAGGGGCGTGAAACCGGCCTTCGAGGTGGCTTTGACGTTGCCGCCTTTTTCAATCAGTAGTTGCACAACGCTGGAGTGCCCTTCGGCAGCGGCCCACATGAGGGCGGTTTGGCCTTTGCGGGCGTCGGCGGCGGACTGGTCTGCACCGGCATCGAGCAGGGCGCGTACGGCGTCGAGACCGCCCGCGCCGGCGGCGAGCATGAGGGCGGTTTCACCATTGGGACGGGCAGCTTTGGCGCTGGCGCCGGCCTTCAAGAGCGCGGCGACCATAAGTCCGTCGCCGTTGGCGGCGGCGAGCGTTAGCGGCGATTCGCCATACTCGCTGACCGTGTTGACGTTGGCACCGGCGGCAATCAATTTAGCGGCCAAATCACGTTCGCCGAGGTAGACGGCCCAGGCTAGCGGCGTGCCACCATCGGGGGCACTCGAATTGACGTCGGCCTTCTGGCGCAGCAGTAGCTCGGTGGCCGGGGAGTCGCGACGCTTGACGGCGTCGAGCAGCCGTAAGTCGCCCGCGGCTCCTAACATCGAAGTCAGCAGGAACGCGGTCAGAAGTCGCATGGGTTTAGACTTGGGCCAAGCGGCCGGTGCTGTCGCCGAAGTTGGTGCAGGGGACGCCGGTGGCATCGAATAAGTTCAAGAAGAGATTATTCAGTGGCGTCTCTGAGGTGTAGCGCAAATGCCGATTGCCTTTGAAGAATCGCTTACCGGCGACGAGCGCGATGGGTAAGTCGTGGTGGGTATGGATGTTGGCGTCGCCGAGGCTGCTGCCGTAGCAAATGACTAAGTTGTCGAGTAAGTTGCCGCCCGCGCCATCGGGGGTCGATTTCATTTTTTCAATGTAAGACGCGAAGGTTTTGACTAAGTGGGCGTCGATCTGCGAGACTTTGCTGATCTTTTCGGGATCGTTCATGTGGTGGGTGAGCGAGTGATGGCCGTCGGAGATACCGATGGAGCGATAGGGGCGGTTACTACCGGCGCGGCCGAGCATGAAGGTGATCACGCGGGTCATGTCGGTTTGATAGGCGATAGCCTGTAATTCGATCATCAGTTGGGCGTGCTCTTCAAACGACTCGGGCGTCGAATCGGGCTTGGCCATTTGCGGCAGCTTTAACTCGGCGCTTTGCTTTTCCGCTTTTTCAATGCGGCGTTCGATGTCGCGAATGGAATCGAGATACTCGCTCAACTTACGGCGATCGCGCGTGCCGAGTTCGGTTTGTAAGCGGTCAATGCTGCCGGCGACGTAATCGAGAATGCTGCGTTGCTTGCCTAACTGCTCACGCCGGGCCGCAGGATCGCTGCTGCCGCCTTCGCCGAAGAGACGTTCGAAGACGATGCGCGGGCTGGCCTCGACGGGCAGGGGCACGGTGGGCGTCTTCCAGGAGACGGTGTTGGTGTAAGCGCAGCTGTAGTTTTGGTCGCAGGCTCCGGCGAGCCCCGGCCCTTCGAGGGATAGCTCGAGCGAACTGAGTTGGGTCTGCTTGCCGAGTTCAGCGGCCGCAATCTGGTCGGCGGAGATGCCGCAGCCGATGTTGGTTTCGGAGCGTTTGGGATGCACGCCGGTGAGCCAGGTGGCGCCTTCGCGGGCGTGGTCGCCGGGGCCATCGCCCAGCGCGCGGCCCTGCACCTGGGCCAAGCCGGTGAGGACCGTCAGGTTTTCGCGATAGGGCTCGAGCGCCTTCATGGCGGGCGTGAATTCGAAGCCTTCGCCCACGGCGTTGGGCGTCCACTTGTTCATGATCATGCCGACCGGGTGGTAGATGAACGCCAGCCGGGCGGGGGGCGTGACGGCGGCACTGAGCGCCGGAGTCATGGCGTCCAGCACGGGCAAGGCTAGCGCGGTGCCGCCTAAACCTCGCAGCATGGTGCGGCGGGAGAGAGCTTTCTTGGTGATGATCATGGGTTCTTCCTCATCTGAAATGGTGCGCTTTCGACAATGGCGGCGACCAGCGCGGACATACGGTAATCCTCAGCGGCGGCCTTACGGGCAATCATTCTTACGGTGGGCCGATCCCGGGCTTCGAGACCGCGGCCCAGGGCATAAGTTAGTAACTTTTCGACAATGGTCTGGACAAACTCATCGCGATGTTGAGCGAGTAACAGTTTCTTCAAGCCACCCGGACCGTCAAATTCGGCACCGTTGGGCAACTTACCCTTGGCGTCGACCGTGACCCCGTCCTCGTCGTTGCGCCAAGCGCCCACGGCGTTGAAGTTTTCGAGAGCGAAGCCAATCGGATCCATGCGGGCATGGCAGGATGCGCAAATCGCATTCGAGCGATGGGTTTCCATGGCCTCGCGCAGACTTAGCTTACGACCGTCTTTGGCTTTGGCGGCGAGTTCCGGAACGTCGGGCGGAGGCGGCGGCGGCGGCGTGCCCAGTAGGTTTTCTAAGATCCATTTGCCACGCTGCACCACGGAGGTGCGGTTGGGATAGGAGGTGACGGTTAAGATACTTCCCTGCCCTAGTAACCCGCCGCGGCGCGCGTCAGTTAGCTCGACGCGCCGGAAATGGGAGCCGTAAACATTCGGAACGCCGTAGTGTTCGGCCAAACGTTGGTTCAGGTAAGTGTAATTGGAATCGAGTAACTCGAGTGCGCTACGTCCGTTGCGAAGGATATTGGCTAAGTAGAGCTCGGTTTCCGTTTGGAAGGCTTGGCGTAAGTTTTCATCGAAGGTGGCGAAGATGTCGACGTCGGGCTTGGCTTTGGCCAGGGTGCGCAGAAAGAGCCACTGTCCACCGAAGTTAGTCATCAAAGCGTCAGCTTTGGGGTCGGCGGTCATGCGCTTCAACTGTGTGTGGAGGACGGCCGGGGTTTTGAGCTTGCCTTCGCCGGCGAGCCGGAGTAACTCGTCGTCCGGGATGCTGCTCCAGAGAAAGAACGAGAGGCGCGAGGCTAGCTCGTAGTCGTTGAGCGCGAAGACGCTGCCGGGGGTTGTGCCCTTGGGGGTGCGTTCGATACGGAAGAGGAAGTCGGGGGCGACTAGCATGGCCTGCAGGGCTTGGCCGATGCTGTCATCGAAATCGGCACCTTTTTTGCGGGCGTCGGCGTAGAAGCGGAGGAGGGGGCGTACGTCGGCTTCGGTGACGGGACGTCGGAAGGCGCGTCTCGTAAGGGACGAGAGAATGGTTCGCGCGCAGGCATCTTCCTCAGCGGGCTTGGTGGGACGGCAGGCGAAGATCCGGGCACGGCTGGGCGTCTGGCCGCGGCCGGTGGGGCTATAGGGTCCGGCGACGACGGTGAGCGCGGCGTCGGGCGCGCCGCCACGTTGCGGAACCTCCCAGTGCTTGACGCTCACACCGTCGATACGCAAATCCATGTTGGCGGGCTTTTCGCCCGATGCGCCACCCTGGCCACCGGCACCGCCGAAGCCCCGGCCGGCAGCGCGCAGGCCCACTTCAGGGCGCGGCGACTCTCGCGGGAAAGTGACGACAATGGCATGGAGACCGGCGGTGACGGGAAGGCGGATCTTGTAAGGCGTCGGCAGTGCCCCTTCACCGGTGGAGCCGGCAAGATTGACTTTGAAATCGTACTGGCCATCGAGCGGGAAATAGTGGCGAAAGGCTTGGCCGCCCGACGCGCCCAGGGGCAAATCGTCGGCTCTAGGCGCTGGCTTCTGACTACGAACCGAGGTGCCATAGGACGTCTCTTCGGCCTTCATTTTCAAGTCGCCGATGGCTTGGCTGCTAACGACGCGCGCGGCAGCGAGATAGCGTTCGAGCAGCGCAGTGGACATCGAAAGCAGGTCGGCCATGTTGTCGAAGCCGAAGCCCGATTCGTCCACGGGCAGGGAGAGACCGGGCTGCGTATCGAGCGCGAGCAGATCGCGAATCGCATTACTATATTCCATGCGGTTCAAACGGTGCGGCATGGGTGAGCCGGGATTCGGCTTGGCTAAAGCGGCGCGGTCGAGGGTGTCGGCGACGCTTTGGGTGAAGGTGGCGACGGTGGCAGCATCGGGCCGCGGCATGCCCGCCGGAGGCATTTGGCCGGACTTCACTTGGCGCAGGACCTTCTCCCAAGTGTCAGCGTCGTCACCGGATTTGGCGAAGTCGAGACCGGCCAGCACTAAGCCACCGGCTTTCATGGCGGGGCTGTGGCAACCGGCGCAATAGCGAGTGACGAGCGGACTGGGCTGAGCCAAGGCTAGCCAAGGAGTCGTCAATAAAAGTAGCGAAAATTTGGGCAAAGTGGTCTCGATGGCCGACGCCCGAAGTATATCACCCCGTGCAGTTAGCGAATTACGCGAAGGCACGCGGAGGCGGGCGGAAGCGTAGGCCGGAATGGTGGCGTCGGTGGTGAGCAATGTCAAATTCTCCGCGATGGCCTGCGCGATCAGGGCGCGGTCAAGAGGATCTTGATGTAAGGGTGCCAAGCGGTAGATGGCGGCGATGTGTTCCGCGCGAAAGAGAAGCGGACGCAAAGCGAGATCTTCGACCGCGAGGTTGAATTATTGCCGGGGGTCTCCGGCGTCGAGAGTTCCTTTCATCGACTTGATCATGACTTCCCAATAGGCGACTCGCTGAGGAATGCGGCACCGCGCTCAATCGCCTTGCGGACCGGAGACGAGAGCTTTTCCGGCAGGGCGGAACGCGACTAATGCCACGTTGGTGTCCAAAAGGTGTCCGTTCAAAGTGAATTCCCTGTGATCCCCGTTTTTTTCATGGAGCAGGCCTCGGCGCAGTTCGAGGTCTGGACCGGCGAGACGGCTTCGAAGGCGGCTATGGAAAAGGCGGCCTTCGAAGCTTTGGCTGCTAAGCGCGGCTAATAAACTAAGTCCGAGTACGTTGTAAGTTGATGCACTTTATCGGCTTGGGAGACAATCCTAAAAGCCGAGGCGGAGCGCGAACTGGAGCTGGCGAGGGGTGTTGTTTTGGCGCAGGGCGGTAATCTTACCGAAGTCTCCCG
>JAYVRS010000475.1:0-1870 GCA_043776185.1 Bryobacteraceae bacterium
TATTCTTTCATAACCAAATTCTTAACGAAAGGATTGGTCATGCCGAACCCACGCACCAGGCAACTGGGGCGCTATGTCGTCACCACGTACGGTCCGGAGGCCGAGAGCGTACGTGCTTTTGTCCCGCCACCCCTGCCGCCAGACCCGCCGGTTAGCCTGGAGGGGCGGCAGCGGATACTGGAGCAAGCGAACCAAGCGCTAGGCCGGCTGGACGGGCTCACCATTTCCCTGCCCAATCCGTCTCTTTTCCTCTACTTCTACCTCCGCAAGGAGGCAGTGCTGTCCTCTCAAATCGAGGGCACCCAATCCTCGCTCTCCGACTTTCTGCAATTCGAGAACGAGGACGGATTCCCCATCGAAGACTTCCGCGAAGAGTTGAACTATGTGGCCGCCATGAATCACGGCCTCGAGCAATTGGGGAAGGGCTTCCCCATCTCGAGCCGGCTGATTCGGGAGATTCACGAAATCCTGCTGGCCAAGGGGCGCGGCAGCGGTAAGCAACCTGGCGATTTCCGTACCAGCCAAAACTGGATCGGTGGAACGCGTCCGGGCAACGCCCATTACGTGCCGCCCCCGCCGGGCGAAATCGCCGCTTGCATGGGTGATCTGGAAAAGTTCATCCATGCCGAGCGTCCCGACCTGCCCCTGCTAGTGAAAGCCGCGCTCGTCCATGTGCAGTTCGAATCGATCCACCCGTTTCTGGACGGCAACGGCCGGCTGGGACGGCTGCTGATCACCTTTATGCTGGCCGCTGGAAACGTTCTTAGCCAGCCACTGCTATACCTGAGCCTTCACCTGAAGACGCACCGCAGCCAATATTATGAGCTGCTGAATCGGGTGCGCTCCCACGGCGAGTGGGAGGCTTGGCTCGATTTCTTTCTGCAGGGCGTGAAAGACGTGGCTGAACAAGCCTCCGACATGGCGAGAAATATCCAACGGCTTCACGCTAGCGATCGCCAGAAGATCGAGCAACTGGGCCGGCCGGCGGCCTCGGCTTTGAGAGTGTACCTGCACTTGCAGCAACGTCCGGTGATGGCGGTGGGCCGGACGGCCAAGGCGATCGGCGTCTCCGCGCCTACGGTCACCAAGTCGTTGGAACACCTGAGGCAGTTGGGAATTGTGAAAGAGATCACGGGCCGCCAGCGGGACCGGGTCTTCCGGTATGAAGCCTACGTGGCGCTGCTCAACGAGGGGACCGAGGTGGAAAAAACGAGGAGAGTGGGATGAGTTCGTCTCACCCTTTAGAAAGGAGGTTATTGGTCGGGCCGGCGAGATTTGAACTCACGACCTCTTGCACCCCAAGCAAGCGCGCTACCAGGCTGCGCTACGGCCCGAATCCGTAACCCTTTTAGTGTAGCAACTTATGGCTTCTCAAAACGCATGGCACCTAGCCGCATCTGCAAATGATTGAAAAACTCCTGGCTGACGTCGCGATCAGAGTGATAAACCCGTAGGGTCTCGGCGCGTTCACTGGTCCGCACGGTGACCAGGTCATAGAGCGCTCCCTTGCGGATCATGGCTTCGACGATCCGGGCATAGGGCATATTCATCTCGGTCATCAGTCCAAAGCGCAACGAAACAAAGCCAATTTCGTCCGCCGTCAGGAAGAGAACGCCACTGCGGCCGAAAGCCGCGCCTTCGGCCGCCATCAGCAGCCGCTGGATTTGCTTGCTATCCAGATGTTCGCGATATTGCTTGGGCATGGAAGGGCCGTTTCGGGTGGTACCGATTTTGGTCCACAAGATGCGCCGGATCGCGCGGTATACGATGCGCATGTGGGGCGAGACCAGCACGCCCAATGCGAGCAGAAGCACCAGCGACACCAGCACAACCCCTGCACCGACCAACAGCGTGAGCGCTGGATTGGCCG
>JAYVRS010000476.1:0-1868 GCA_043776185.1 Bryobacteraceae bacterium
AGCCCTTGATTCTGTAAGTGCTCAATCGGCTCCGAGATCTTGTCAATCGGCACGCCACCCAAGCCCACCGCCGTGCCTTGGTAGGCCGCCGGAAGAAAGCCGCTACTCCACTTCTTTGAGCCGCCATGCGACAGGCCAGGCTTCAGCGTGATGTAAGCCGGCAAGTTCTGATTCTCGGTGCCGAGTCCGTAGACCACCCATGACCCCATGCTGGGACGGGTAAAGGTGTTCGACCCCGTGTGTAACTGCAACGTCGCTCCCCCGTGAGCTACGCTATCGCCGACCATGGAACGCAGGATACACAACTCGTCGGCGTGCCGCGCGACATGGGGGAATAACTCGCTGACCGGGATGCCGCTCTGTCCATGTTGCTTGAACTGCCAGGGAGACTTGAGTAAGTTGCCGGTACTGCCCTCGGCGAAAGTAAGTGGGCGTTTGAAAGGCAGCGGCTTGCCGTGGTCGGTGATTAGGCGCGGCTTGGGGTCGAAGGTGTCCAGGTGCGAAGGGCCCCCGTGCATAAACAAGAAGATAATCTTCTTCGCCTTGGCCACGAAGTGCGGCAGCTTGGGGGCCAGGGGATTCGCCGCTTCGCCGGCCAGCAGCGCAGCCAGGCCCATCATGCCGAAGCCGCAGGACGATTGACGAATAAGATGGCGTCTGGTCATGGCAAAGTATCAATAGACATAGATGAAGTCATTCGCGGCCACTAAGGACCGGCAGAAACTGGCCCAGGCCAATTCGGCGCTCGCTTTCGCGGGGAAATTCTTTACGAACTGCAAACTCGTCGCGACCTCTTCCGGGGTCGCCTGCCGGCCTAGCACCTTCAACCAGGCCCGCCGCACGCGCTGCTCGTCAGACGTATCTTGGGTAAGTAGCTGCCGCGCGAGGCCGAGAGCCCGGTCGGCCACGAACTTACTATTCATCATGTAGAGAGCTTGCGGGGCGACGTTAGTTTGGGCACGGACCTCGGTGCTCGTGGTGCCATCACCAAAATCGTAGAGCGTGAAAAGGGATGACAGATTCGAACGGCGGATCGGCAGATAGACCGTTCGGCGGTTGGTGGAATCCGGGTGAATGCTCTTGCGGCCGTCGCTGAATTCGTTATCCGTGCCCTCGCCTGCTTGCAGACTGCCGCCGACGGTAAGGTCGAGGTGGCCATCGAGCAAGAGGAGCGAATCGCGAATTTCCTCGACCGTCTTACGCCGAATGGGGAAGCGCGAAAGCCAATGGTTATCGGCATCTTTCTGCCGTTGCACGGGTGTCGAGGCACTACTCATCCGGTACGCGCTCGACAGTACGATGAGGCGGTGCAGCTTCTTGATTGACCAGCCTTGCCGGATAAACTCGGCGGCCAGCCAGTCCAGTAACAAGGGGTGCGTGGGCCGCTCCCCCGCGATACCAAAGTTATTCGGCGTGCGGACCAAGCCCTGGCCGAAGTGCCCCTGCCAGATCCGATTCACCATGACGCGGGCTGGGAGGGGGTTATTCGAGCTGGCGAGCCAATTCGCTAATTCTAAGCGTCCACTGCCGGAGCGAATGGGCTCCTGCTGTTCACCGGCGAGAATCGTCGGGAAACGTTTGGGGACTAAGTCACCCTTAGCATCGGGGTTGCCGCGCAGAAAGACGCGTTGTTCCAAGGGCTGATCCTCACCGACGGCGCACGCAAAGGGCGGCTCCGGCGGCGCGGCGGCTTTGATGGCGAGTAACTCAGTCTTGCGCTGCTCTAACTGCGCGCGCGCCGCTTCAAGATAGGGCGGGTCCGGCGTCGGCAGAGTAAGTGGACCCTTACCCGTGGCGATATCCGTAAAGAAGCGGTTGTCGCCGCCCAGAAACTTGGGGGGCGGTGGCGGTTTCTCTCCTCGTGCGCG
>JAYVRS010000477.1:0-5979 GCA_043776185.1 Bryobacteraceae bacterium
GGCCTACATTGCCGCAGGGACGCGCGCTAGCTTCATCCTTTATGGAGTCGAGAACGATCTGTAGTCGTAACGCTCAAGCGTCAACGCGGATAGTGCCGCGACCGCGCAATTTCTAACTTAGGCCGCGTACTAGCGCGCGGCGCCAGCCGTGGGGCACGAACCGCTTTAAAATGTGCCCCACAGCTTACGCTGTGGTCGACCTGGCGAGTGAATCATCCGCTCTAAAACAAGTTACATATTCACGCGGTCAAAGAGCGAGAGGACTCGCCATCCTAGCCCACGGCGTCAGCCGTGGGATGCTTTTCATGCGTTCGCGCCCCACAGCGAAACGCTGTCGGCTAGGGACATCGGCTCACGAATAACGCGGTCAGACTATTTAGTGATATTCGCTATTGGCCTTGGCCCCCACCGGAGGTGCCGGGGGCGGCGTAACGCCGGCGGCCAGCATTACTTTTTCAAAGGCGGCCATCGTGGTCGGCGAGGGCTTAAAGTTGCCGAAACGGAAGCCCTGAGCGATCAACAGTGGCGTCCAACCAAACTTATTCTTCTTATTCCAAAGTTCGATCTTGGCCCCCTTGGCGGCGAGCAGTTCCACCACGGCCGGCAGGTTCTTATAGGCGGCTCCGTGCATGGCGGTTTCGCCGTTCAAGTTCACGGCGTTAATGTCCGCGCCAAGGTCGAGCGCCACTTGCACGGCTTCGAGCACTTCGCTCTCGGTGCCAGAGTCCTCGCCGGGCGAACGCGTGCCGAGGCCCGCGGCGGCAATCAGCGGGGTGGTGCCTTCACTGTTGGTGAGGTTGGGGTCAGCCCCGAGCGAAGCCAGCAGGCGCATCAATTCGGCATCGCCTCCGCGGGCGGCCAGGAAGAAGGGCGTGGTGCCGATGACGTTGATGGCCGTCATTGCGAAGGGCACGCGCTTAGTCATGCGGGCGTTCAAGTTGGCATCCTTCCGGGCGATCTTGCGGACGAAGTCCAAGCTGGACATGTTGCCGGAGCCATCGGGCGACGGGTCGTTGTCGCCCAACCCGGGCTTGCGCACTTGGCTAATGACATGCAAGGCGGTGTATCCGGCATCGGCTGCATTGGGATCGGCCCCCGCGTCCAGCAGGATGGAGGCCAGCTCGAAGTGGCCATTGGTGACAGCGAGCACCAGCGCGCTCACCCCGGCCCGCGGGGCCTTGCCCGGACGCGCGGCCGACGTGGCTGCGGGCTCAATGGCCTCGTTCGCGTTCACCCCAGCCTTCAGCAGCGACCGGACCACGCCGATGCGGCCCTCGCGGACCGCGAACAGGAACGGCGTAAAGCCGGAGGCCAAGCGCAGGTGGAAGTCGGCCTTGGCCGCCAGCAAGGCTTCCACGACGGGGACATGGCCTTCGGCGGCGGCCCACATCAGAGCCGTCTGGCCCTTCTGGCTATCTTTGGCATCGACGACGGCGCCGCGCGCCAGCAGAGCCTTCACGGGCTCCAACTGGCCCGTACGGGCGGCGGTCATCAGCGCGGTTTCGCCACCCGGCAGCTGAGTATTGGGGTCAGCACCGGCGCCTAGCAGCAGCGCCACCATGGGGCCACTTCCATTGGTGCAAGCGAGCGAAAGGGGGGTGACGCCATAGCGGTTCTTGGCCTGGACATTCGCGCCGGCGCGGAGGAGTAACTGCGCGGTTTCGCGATCGTCATTTTGCGCTGCCCAATGCAGAGCCGTGGTGCCATCCACTTGAGTAACATTGGGATCGGCCTTCTGGCCGAGTAACTTGGCGAGCGCGGCACGGTCTTGCGACTTAGCCGCGTCGGCTAGGCGAAGGTCCCCGGCGAATAACTGCAGCGCGCAGACGGCGAGGAGGGCTTTCATAAAGACACCGGCTCCAGGAGCTCTTTTACCTTACCCTTGCTGTCGGCGAAGGCGTCGAGTTTGACGCCGACTTTGTCGAGCAACGTGAGGTGCAGATTGGCGAGCGGCGTGGGCTCGGCGTAACGAATGTGGCGGCCGCCCTTGATGCGGCCATCGCCGCCGCCTGCCACCAGGATCGGCAGGTTGACGTGATCGTGTACGTCCGGATTGCCCATGCCACTGCCGTACAGATAAACGGAATGGTCGAGCAACGAGCCATTGCCGTCGGGCGTGGCTTTCAGCTTCTGGAGAAACTCCGCAAATAGGCTGACATGGAAGGCATTGATTTTGGCGACTTGCAGGAGTTTCTCCGCATTGCCGCCGTTGTGAGTTAGTGGATGGTGTGGATCGGACACGCCGATCTCCGGGTAAGTGCGCGTGCTGGTTTCGCGGGCTAACTGGAAAGTAATCACCCGGGTAACATCGCCCTGGAAAGCGAGTATTTGTAAGTCGAACATCAGGCGAGCGTGTTCGCGATAAGAGGCCGGCACGCCGACGGGGCGGTCGAGATCGGGCAAAGGCGACTCAGCCGTGGCCGCTTCGGCCTTCTGAATCCGTCGCTCCACCTCGCGAACGGTATCGAGATACTGGCTGACGCGGCTACGATCGCCCGGCCCTAACTTACGTTGGAGGCGGGCGATATCGTCTTTCATAAAGTCCAGCAGGCTGGCGTCCTGGCGTAAGTCGGCCCGTCGATCCTTGGGGGAACCGCCATCGCCGAAGAGGCGTTCAAAGGCCACGCGCGGATGGGCTTCGGCCGGCAGCGGCGTGGTGGGTGACGACCACGAGAGGTTGTTCTGATAGACACAGGCATAGCCGTTATCGCATTGACCCACGGTGGTGAGTAAGTCCATGGCGAGTTCGAGCGATGGCAGGCGTGTAGCTTGGCCGATCTGCTGGGCGGCCACTTGATCGGCAGTGGTGGCTAAGTAGTAGTCACTGCTCTCGGTCCACTTCGAGGTGGCCGCGCTGAGGAATGCGGCGTTCGAGGTGGCATGCGTGCCGGGGTAGGCGTTGCGGAGTTCCAGATTGGTGATCACGTTCACGCGGTCCGCGATCGGCGCGAGCGAACTAAGGGTCGGCGAAAGCTTCGAAAGATCGCTGCCCGGCGGCGTCCACTGCGCGATGTTGGCTCCCATCGGCACGTACACATAGCCCAGACGGCGCACGGGCGCCCCCGGCGTAGCGGCCAGGGCGGTCATCGCCGGCACCATGGCGTCGAGCAAAGGCAGGGCCAGCATGCTGCCCATGCCTCGCAACACACTGCGGCGTGGAAGTGCTTTTTTCGTGATCATAGCGATCTCCTCATTTGAAACGGAGTACTGTTGACAATCTGCAGAATAAAGGACGAGAAGCGATAGTCCTGGGGTTCCGCGGCTCGCACGATTTGGCGGACGGCGGCGGCATCGGCCGGTTCGACGCCACGGCCCAGGGCATAGGTCAGTAACTTCTCAGTGAACGTAGCGGCAAAGATATCGGGGCGCGCCAGTATGGCTTGCTCCAGCCCGGTAACCCCGGCGAACTTACTGCCGTCGGGCAAGCCGCCCGCCGCGTCGATGACGGTGGCGGCATCAATAGTTCGCCATCGGCCCACGGCATCGAAATTCTCCAGCGAGAATCCCACCGGGTCCATCAGCTTATGACAGCTGGAGCAGGCCGGGTTATCACGATGCTGCGCCAGGCGCTGCCGCATGGTGAGTAATTTGCCATTGTCATGGCTCTCCTTGAGCGCTGGTACGAACGGTGGCGGGGGCGGCGGTACTACGCCCAGTAAGTTCTCGAGAATCCATTTGCCCCGGATGACCGGTGACGTTCGGGTGGCGTAAGACGTGACGGTGAGGACACTGCCTTGACGCAGCAGGCCGCCGCGCATGGCGTCTTTGTCGAAAGTGACGCGACGGAAGCGGCTACCATAAATGTTCGGAATGCCGTAGTGTTTAGCGAGGCGCTCATTGACAAAGGAGTAATTCGCCCGCAGTAAGTCGAGTACACTCCGGTCTTCGCGCATGATGCTTTCGAAGAAGAGTTCCGTCTCCTGCCGAAAGGATTGGCGTAAGTTGTCGTCGAAATCCGGGTACAGGCGCATATCCGGGGTCATCGAATTCAGATTGCGGAGGTAAAGCCATTGTTCAGCAAAATTAGTGGCTAGCACCAGGGCGCGCGGATCGGCTAACATACGCCGCACTTGCTTTTCGATCGCGGCGGGCGTTTTCAGGTTGCCGCGGGTAGCGGCGTCGAGTAACTCGTCATCCGGGATGCTGCTCCAAAGAAAGAATGAGAGGCGTGAAGCGAGTTCAAGCGCGGTGAGTCGATAGGCCGTTTTGGGCGTGGTGCCGACCGGGTCCTGCTCGACGCGAAAGAGAAACTCAGGGCTCACTAGCACAGAGCGCAGTGCCAGTTCGATGCCGGCTTCAAAACCCTCGTTAACGCGGGCCTGCTGATAGAATTTGAGCGGAACGGCGAGGTCCGTGTCCAGCACCGGACGGCGATAGGCGCGCCGCATCACCGATGTCAAGATGATCTTGGCGCAAGCGAGTTCGTCCGCGGTCGAGGTAGGCTGGCACGAGAACAGACGCCGGCGGCTGGGCGTGTCGCCCGCGCCCTTGGCCTCATAGGGGCCGTTCACCGACACCGAATAGACCGCTGGACGGATGCGCGGATGACGGTCCATATTGAAGTGCGCCTGATAGGGCTGGCGTTCGGTTTCGAGCAGCACCGAAGGCTGCTTCGGGAACGCGACGGCGATCGCATGCGGCCCTGCTTTTACCGCCAGCCGCACATTTAACTCCCGGTCCACCACCGAATGATCGTTGCCTTTGCCCGGCCGTTTCACGGTGAAGAGCTTCACCCGCTCGCCGTCCAGCATGAGTTCCACTTGATGTTCGCCGGTGAGGCCCTCGACGTTCTCATTGCGGTCACGGGCCAAGCGCAGTTGGATATCGTATTGAGCATCTAAGGGAAAAGTGTGGTGGAGCACCATGCCGCCGCGCGTGCCGAGCGGAAGGGCGTCGAAGTGCTCTTCCTGGGTGAGGTCCGGTGGCAGGTTCACCGTCACCCCGCCGGGGGAGCGGGCGGGAATTCCCACCGCCAAACGGCTGATTTTGCGGGCCGCTGATAGATAGCGTTCCAGCAGACTGGGCGACAGGTCAGCGACGCTGACATTGTCAAAGCCATGGCTTACTTCGTCGGAGGGTAGCAGCGACGAGACGTCGACGTCGAGGTGTAACAGGTCGCGGATCGCGTTACGGTACTCGGTACGGTTCAAGCGCCGAAAGGACTCCGTGCGGCCGGGATTGAGCTTGGCGGCGGCCGCTTGGTCGAGCTGAGCTTCGAGGGACGCAATGAGCGAGACGTAGGCGCGCTCGTCGGGGCGGGGAGCTCCCGCGGGCGGCATATAGCGAGCTCGCAGACGGCGAACCACCTTTTCCCACGCTTCCGGGTGCTGGCTCACCGCTTGATTGCTAAGCGCATCCAACTCAAGCCCGGAGGTCTTGGTCTTGGCGTTGTGGCAGCCCACGCAATAGCGGCCGATCAGCGCGCGTTCGGTCCCCGGAGTGGCCGGAGTGGATTGCGCGCCGAGGGCGACAGCAGCCGTCAGGAATATTAGCCAAGTCACCGCGCTTTTCATGCTGTCGTCACTATATCAAATATCAGGCTTTTGAGCCTGAAGCTGGAGGGCTCGATCGGGGCTCCTCGCGTTCGATTACCTCACGTGGTTCGGGCGTGCGCCCCTGATCGTGGGTCTCTTCGATCCACTGGTCCAGCAACCTGGTGAGGCGTTGCCTAGCTGTTTTGTGCTTGGGGTCAGCCGCCAGATTGATGACCTCATGCGGATCGGCCTGATGATCGTAGAGTTCGATCTCGGGTTTGCGCGCCGCCATCCACTGAGCTTGAACCGGCGTCAGTTTGCCCGCCGCGTGCAGCTCCTTGATCACTTTCTGCGTGGGGTAGCTATTGGTGATGTATTCGTTGAACTGCGTATAGGGCCGGTCGGGCATAAAGTTGCGAATCAGCTTGTAGCGCCGGTCGCGGACGGCGCGGATGCGTTCGACGGTCATGTCGCAGCGGTCGCGCGCGGTGAAGACATGCTGACG
>JAYVRS010000478.1:0-1866 GCA_043776185.1 Bryobacteraceae bacterium
GCCGTGGCCGCAGCCGTGGTGGAAGGGCTGGCCCGCGAGCAGTTTCTGATTCTGCCCCATCCCGAAGTGGCGGAGTACTTCCGCCGAAAAGCTACCGACTATGATCGTTGGCTCCGCGGGATGCAGCGGTTGCAGACCGATACGGGGATCGAAAAGTTAATGAAGGGTTAATGCAATACCCGCAAAATAGTCACGAACTGAAATTCAAAAAGACGCTGAGTCCGAGTACAATGAGAGGTCGTATGCCATCTGTCACTGAGAGAGCATTACTTGTCAAAGGTAAGTCCGTCTGAATGTCCCCCACGATCACAGCTCCTGATATTGACGTCGATCAATCCGGCCAAACTGGCCAGGAACACGAGAAGATGTTCCACGTGGTCCTGCTGGACGACGACGACCACACGTATGACTACGTGATCGAGATGCTGCAAAAACTGTTTCTGCTATCCTCGGCTTCCGCCTTTAACCACGCGGTGGAGGTGGATGCCACCGGGCGGACCGTCGTTTTGACGTGCGAGCTTGAGCCCGCTGAATTCGCCCGCCAACAAGTGCACGGCTACGGTGCCGATTGGCGCATGCCCCGTTCGCAGGGTTCCATGTCGGCGGAGCTTGAACCCGCCGCCGGCTGATGCCCCTTTCACCTCACCTTCGCGCCGCTTTGATGATCACCGTGGGCGCGGCGGCGTTTGCTGGGCTGCTGGTCACCCGGCTGCTGAGCGCGATGATGGTGGACCCCAACTTTGGCCGAGGCGATAATCTCTTTGAGTTGTTGGCCCTTTTGACGTGCGTACTGGGGCCGGTACTAGCCCTGGCGACCGCCATGGGCTTAGCTTTCCGGCAACGTTGGGCATGGCGGGTAGGCCGTGGTGCGGCCTGGGTGCTGCTGGTGGCGGCGTTCGCCATCCTGGCGAATTTCGCCATTGCCGGGGGGGCCGAAATCGGGCCCACTGGCGACCTGGTGACCACTCAAACAGCCGCGGCGGCGGCCAGCCTCACCGGCGCGATCGGCCTTTACTTTTTATTGCGTGGCTTGCCGAAGCTCTAGTACTCCGACCGCTTAGAAAATATCTTCTTTGTCATCGGCTCCAGCCGGGCACATACGTAATAACTTCTTGGCTAACTCGGATAGGGCGGATCCCGTCCGGTCACTGCGGAATCGTTCCGCCTTTTTTTCTTCTAATGAAACAATGACATCGACCTAATCTTTGGATACGTCGACCCCTACCCAGCATTCTGCGATATTCTTTGATGGCACGGTCAGATACCCTTCCTGGTAAATTCGGGCTCGGCTTTCACCCCGGCCCCAGCGACTGTTCGGGCTTTGACCGGAGATTCGATGGGCGTAGATCCAGCTGACGGACGGGATTGAACTTCACTCTTGGGAGGGTTCGATCTTACGCCACCTGTCCGGCCCCGTCTCTGAAACTGGGCCGGCTTTCCAACATACAAGGGAGGGGATGTCAATTGTTCCCGAAGTCCGCAGCTTAGGGCGCGAAAAAGCAAGACCATTTAGAATCAATAACTCCCGGGTTCGTTTCGTCACCCTGGCCTAGAGAAAAGCCCGCCACCCCGAGAGGCAGCGGGCTAATGCATACGACTAGAAGGAGAATCGCAGTGCGAACTGAATCTGCCGGGGGGTGCCGACAATACCCGAGATGATACCCGCGCTCGCGCCGCCCACGGCCGTGTTCGGCAGGTCGAACTGGGCGTGGTTGAAGATATTGAACATCTCCGTACGGAACTGCAATTTGTAATGTTCCTTGAAGGTGATGTTCTTAAAAATGGAGAAGTCGACATTCGTCCGTCCGGGTCCGAACAATACGTTGCGCCCGCCGTTACCGAAGGTAAAGATCGCCGGTGTTCCCC
>JAYVRS010000479.1:0-5969 GCA_043776185.1 Bryobacteraceae bacterium
CCGGAGGAAGCTCTTGCTGTGGTGGAAGTCTCGCGGCGGGGGTCGATCCGATCACGTCCAATCTATATGACGGAACCCAGGCTGCCGAAGTGCCGGAAGGGGCGCTGAAAGCTTCATTAGGATGCGGCAATCCCACGGCGCTGGCCGAGCTGCGGCCGGGCGAGATTGTGCTGGATCTGGGTTCGGGGGGCGGCATAGACGTGCTGCTGTCAGCCAAGCGCGTGGGCCCTTCGGGCAAGGCCTACGGGCTCGACATGACGGACGAGATGCTCGCCTTAGCGCGTGAGAACCAGCGGAAGGCGGGAATTGAGAACGTCGAATTTCTAAAGGGCGAGATCGAGCACATTCCGCTTCCCAGCGATTCGGTGGATGTCGTGATCTCCAATTGCGTCATCAACCTCTCGGCCGACAAAGACAAAGTGCTCCGCGAGGCCTTTCGCGTGCTGAAGCCGGGCGGGCGGTTCGCCGTGTCCGACGTGGTGATCCGGGGCGATGTGCCGGACGAGGTCCGGCAGAGTATGGAACTGTGGGTAGGCTGCGTCGCGGGAGCGCTTAAGGAAACGGAATACAGCGCTAAATTGGCAGCTGCCGGTTTTGAACAGGTGAGCATTGAGCCGACCAGGGTGTATAGCGTGGAAGATGCGCGTCAGTTTCTGGGCGACGATTTGGCCGCCATGGCCGCGCAGATGGACGGCAAAGTGATGAGCGCTTTCGTCAGAGCGGTTAAGCCGGCCGCCAAGAGCTGTTGCGGCTCTGTTGGAGGCTAATGAATGGTGCCACCTGACGAACGCTGACCGTGAGCCCGGCTCCTCCCGTTTTGAAACACTCCCTGCCAATTCAACCCCTTATCTCGTCCCGAAACGAAACAATGCGACGCTCCACCAGTGCAACACAATCGTCAAACCATTCAAAACAAGCTTCTCCACACTTTGGCACGATACTTGCTTAACTAAGCGCATATGAGAAACGAAATGGTCCGAACGAGTAAGGGTTGTTCCTCCAAAATATCCCCGCAGTCGACCACCATCCCAATTATTTCCTCCCCGAGCCTACCCCCTACATCCCGCCCAACCGAATCCGACGGACCACGTATCTCATACTGCGGCTTTGACAGAAGCCGCGCCAGCCAGTTTGTTAAGCAAGCAAGATAGACATTACAAAAGATAGTCAGGAACCACACAATCCATGACATGGGCGGCCCAAAGTAGGCCGCCCTTTTTTTGTCACCTGACCATTTGTTGGCTTCGCTAAAGGGCAGCGGAAAAGAAGACGATAGACCGCCATGGCATCTTTGCAACCAGAACTAGCCGCTCAGCTTCGCTTTCAAGCGAGTCTCATTCGCCTTTGCACCGCGCCGCAAATGGCGACCAGCGTCCGGCCAGAGGAGCCAACCGACCTGGCCCCTCAGCCTCAAGCCGAGGCCATCGAAAAGCTGGCTGTGCTCGTCCCGCTCCGCGTCGCACCCCGTACCGACCGTTAGCAATCGTCCAAACCTCTTGGGATCAACCACTTAGAACCAAACTCCGGCCCCGAACTTGCACCGCCATGCGATCATAAATCATGGAGTTGGTCGGGCCCCCTGGCCCCACACAGTGGGGTGGGCCTCCGGCCCGTCCTCAAAAGTCATTAGAATCAACAACTCCCGGGTTCGTTTCGTCACCGTCCATACTGGCCCAGCGCCTCATCCGTCAGCCGGAACATCATCGCCGTAGCCCCCATGCGCCGTTAGAATTAGCACCTCAGCCGCGAACGTAGTGAGCGGGTACGGCCCGCCCTCAAAAGTCATTAGAATCAACAACTCCCGGGTTCGTTTCGTCACCGTCCATACTGGCCCAGCGCCTCACCCGTCAGCCGAAAGATCGTCCATTCGTCCATCGCCGTAGCCCCCATGCGCCGATAAAACTCGATGGAAGGTGCATTCCAATCGAGCACCGACCATTCCACGCGGCCGCAGTTCCGCTCAATGGCCAACTCAGCCAAGCGCGTCAGCAGGGCCTTGCCGACGCCCCGCCCCCGCGCCGACGGATTCACAAACAGATCCTCCAGGTAAATCCCGGGCTTCGCCAGAAAGGTCGAGTAGTTGTGAAAAAACAGCGCAAAACCCACCGGCTCCTCGCCCCAATGCGCGATCAGCACCTCAGCGTAGGGACGAACGCCAAACAGCGTCTCCCGCAAGGTCTGCTCGGTGGCGGCCACCTCGTGCGACAGCTTTTCGTAAGCAGCAAGCTGTTGAATGAAGCCCAGGATCAGCGGGACATCCTGCTCCCGCGCGGAACTGATTCGCAAACTCATATGACCTCGAAAAAGAACGTCCAACTTGGTGCCATCATAACTTACATGGCCAGAACAAACCTGGATCGCCGTATCCTCCTTTCCCTACCCTTCGCGGGCCTACTGCAAGCCCGCGACTTGGCGGCCGACGTCGCCATCATCGGAGCCAGCACCGGGGGCTGTGCCGCCGCCCTCGCCGCCCTGCGCAACGGCGCCCAAGTCATCATGACCGAGGAGACCGACTGGATCGGCGGACAACTAACCTCGCAAGCCGTGCCGCCCGACGAGCACCCCTGGATCGAGAGCTTCGGCGGCACGCAATCCTATCGCCGCTATCGCACCGCCGTCCGAGACTACTACCGGGCCAACTACCCGCTCACTCCGGCCATCCGTGCCAACACGCAATTCAACCCGGGCGGCGGCTCCGTCTCCAAGCTCACCCATGAACCACCGGTGTCACTAGCCGTGCTGCGGGCCATGCTGCAACCCTACATCAGCGCCGGCCAGCTGACGCTGCTGCTAAACCGAAAGCCGGTCGCCGCCGATGTCACTGGCGACCGAATCGCAGCCGTGGGTGTCCGCACGCCCACCGGAAGCGTTCAGGTGATCCAAGCCAAATACTTCATCGATGGTACCGAACTGGGCGACTTACTACCGCTCACTAAGTGCGAATACGCCGTCGGCTTTGAGTCTCGCCAACAAACCGCTGAACCCTCTGCGCCAGAGACGGCCCAACCGGCGAATCAGCAATCGTTCACCGTTTGTTTCGCGGTCGATCACTCACCCGGCGAAGACCACCGCGGCGATCGTCCCGCCGAATACCACTTCTGGCGCGACTATCTACCAAACTTGAAGCCCATCAACTGGCCAGGCAAGTTACTCAGTTGGAAGATGTCCAACCCGCAGACCCTCGCCGAACGCGCCGTCTACTTTGACCCCACCGAGGACGCCAGTGCCCCCGGCGCCGGCCTCAACCTATGGATCTACCGTCGCATCGCGCGTAAGCAGCATTTCGAGGCCGGCTTTCTCCGCAGCGACATCACCCTGGTCAACTGGCCGCAAAACGACTACTGGCTCGGCAACTTAATTGATGTGCCCGCCGCCGAAGCCGCCCAGCATCTGGAGCGTGGTAGGCAACTCAGTTTATCGCTCCTCTATTGGATGCAAACCGAGGCTCCTCGCCTCGACGGTAAGCAAGGTTGGCCCGGGCTGCGTATTCGTCCCGACATGACGGGCACGGATGACGGCTTGGCGAAATATCCTTACATTCGCGAGTCGCGCCGCATCAAGGCCGAGTTCACCGTCGCCGAGCAACATGTAAGTACCGAAATTCGCCAGAACGAAGGTAAGGGCGAGGCCGCCGAGGTATTCGCCGACTCGGTGGGCGTTGGTAGCTACCGCATCGACTTACACCCTTCGACGGGGGGCGATAATTACATTGATGTAAGTTCTCTGCCCTTCCAGATTCCGCTCGGTGCCCTATTGCCGGTGCGCCTCGACAATTTAATCCCCGCCTGTAAGAATTTAGGAACCACCCACATTACCAACGGTTGTTACCGCCTGCATCCCGTAGAATGGAACATCGGCGAGTCGGCGGGCATGTTGGCCGCCGAAGCTCTGCGCCTCAAAGTCGCCCCCCGCGCCATACGTCAGAACCCGAAGCGTCTAGCCGATTTTCAAACGCGTTTAGTGGCCCAGGGCGTGGAGATCGCCTGGCCCAAGTTGAGCCCCCGATAAATGTATATTCTACGCCTGCATTGTCATGACAGCGCCGGGATTGTAGCTGCGGTCGCCACCGCCCTCAGCGATTGTAATTGTAACATCGAAGAGTCAGCCCAATTCAACGATCCACTCTCCGGCCGCTTCTTCATGCGTGTCGTTTACGCCCCCCTCAAAGACAATGCGGAGAAGCAATTCGCCACGACATTCGAAGCCATTGCCAAACGATTTTCCATGAATTGGCAAATCGACGATCAAGCTGAGCCAGTCCGCACTTTGATTCTGGTCTCGAAGGAAGACCATTGCCTCAACGACTTACTCTATCGCTGGCGGACCAATCACTTATCCATTCACATAACCGGCGTCGCCGCGAATCACGATACGCACCGGAAACTCGCCGAAGATCACGGGCTGCCATTTCACCACTTACCGGTTACCGCCGCCACTAAGTCGGCGCAGGAAGGTCAAATCGCGGCGCTGGTGGAATCGACGCAATCAGAGCTCATCGTCTTGGCCCGTTACATGCAGATTCTGTCCAATGATCTTTGCCGCAAGTTTGCCGGCCGCGTGATCAACATTCATCATTCATTTCTTCCAAGCTTTAAGGGCGCCAAACCATATCACCAGGCTTACGAACGCGGCGTCAAGATCATCGGAGCTTCCGCCCACTTCGCCACCGCCGACTTGGACGAAGGCCCCATCATTGAACAGGAGACAGTACACGTCAATCACACTTACACGCCGCAGAAGATGCAGGCTCTAGGACGTGACACTGAAGCCCGCGTCCTGGCCCGCGCCCTCCAACTCTACACCGAGCGCCGCATCTTCTTACACGGCATCCGCACCGTAATTCTATGAGTCGGCCGACGCTCCCCGCTTGCCGCAGCATCCTCTCCCTCGCGGTCCGGGTTCCGTTAACTGTAACGAACCCCGACCCGCGGGCTTGGACTAGTTAAGTTCTACCCGCTAAGGCATGCCTAGCCGTCGGCCTGAAGCTGGTCGAAGCACTCATCGACGGACATACCGAGGCCTTCTTTGGCTTGTGCCAACCCTCGGGTGATCGAGTTAACCGCCGAGAGGCGGTCCGCCATTCTTTGATATTGTCGCGTCGCCCGCAGCTTGCCCTCAACCATGAGGCGATCAGAATCACGCTTGAAAGAAGTGAGGGATTCGATATCCTGGCTAACGTCGATCATGAGAAGAGTCCTCTCTTTTTCGCATTCAATTCGATGCTAGCAGAAGTGGGCCGGCGCCGTGAGAAAATCGAGAAGTCAATGCACAACGAATGCCCACCGTCCGAAGCTGAACTGGAATACTTACTCTCGACGCCGTCCGAGGCGGATCGGGCAGCGCTGTCTGCACTCAAAGGGAACTTACTGATGCTGGGCGCGGCAGGCAAGATGGGGCCAAGCTTAGCTCGATTGGCCAAGCGGGCGGCTCCGCACTTGAACGTGATCGCGGTGGCCCGGTTCTCCGAAACGCATCTGCGGCCAGAGCTCGAGCAATATGGCATTGAGACCCACGCACGGGATCTGCTTGCACCCGGTGCTTTGGACGCGCTGCCGGAGGCAGAGAACGTCATCTATTTGGCCGCGCGGAAGTTTGGCACGGCCGGCGATGCTTCGCCCACTTGGGCTACTAACACCGTGTTGCCCGGCTTAGTTGCCCAGCGTTACAGTAATTCGCGCATCATCTCCTGGTCAACGGGACGTCTATCCGCTGACGCCCATCGAGAGCGGTGGTGCCACGGAAGAGACACCGCTGGCACCGGTGGGCGAGTATGGTCAGTCGGCCTTGGGAAGGGAGCGTATCTTTGAATACTACTCGCGTGCCCAAGGAACGCCCGTGTGTATGTTGCGACTGAATTACGCGGTGGATCTGCGCTACGGCGTGCTGGTCGACATTGCGCGACAAGTGCAAGCCGGGCAGAGCATTAATCTCGAGATGGGGCACGTCAACGTGATCTGGCAGGGCGACGC
>JAYVRS010000480.1:0-22818 GCA_043776185.1 Bryobacteraceae bacterium
GAGTTCGAGTAAGCACAGGAGTAGCCTGAATCACAGTTGCCCACCATGCCGGAGCTTTCGAGGCCCAACTCGAGCGACGCAAAACGGGTCTGCTTGCCGATGGCCTGGGCGGCCACTTGATCGACGGAGGGCCCTAGCAGAATGTCGGCGCCTTCGGTCTTTTTCGGATGCACGCCGGTGAGGAATGAAGCGGCGGCGCGAGCATGGTCACCCGGGCCATCGCCTAGGGCCTGCCCGTTCTTGTGCGACAAGCCTGAGAGCACCAGCATCTTTTCGCGATAGGCGGCGAGGGGCGCAAGGACGCGAGTGAGCTCGTAGTCTTTACCGTCCGTGAGAGGGCTCCAGGCGGGCATGATGATGCCATTGGGCACATAGCAAAAAGCGAGGCGGCGGGGCGCGGCCGCAACGGTCTTGCTGGCGGCAAAGGCGGGCGTCATGGCATCGAGCATGGGCAGCGCCACGCCCAGGCCGAGGCCGCGTAAGAGGGTCCGGCGATCGAGAGACTTACGGGTGATGAACATGATTTACCTCGCTGCTTTTACGATTACTGGCGGTACTCGACTTATGGTGGAGGGTCGCCGCATTTGGAACGGAAGACTTTCCACAATCCCTAAAATTAGACTCGAGAAATGATACTCGTCTTGAACGAGATTCCGACTAATTGATCTTACTACGGGCTTGTCGGCTCTTTCGAGTCCCCGGCCTAGCCCGTACGTAAGAAGCTTTTCGGTTAGGCAACCGATGAACTCGTCCTGGCGGGTGCGGAGTAGCGCTTTGAGGTCAGCGGCACCGTTCAAGGCCACGCCGTTCAAAGTGCCGGACGCGTCAATGGCGAACTTGCCGTCGTGGGTGCGCCAGCGGCCGATGGCGTCATAGTTCTCGAGCGAGAAGCCGATGGCGTCCATCCGCGCGTGACACGACGCGCAAGCCGGATTGGTGCGATGCAGCTCCAGTTGTTGCCGCATGGAAGCGGTGGTGCCGATCTCCCCGGCCTTCAGCTCCGGCACATTAGGCGGGGGCGGAGGAGGAGGGGCGGCGAGAAAGTTTTCGAGAATCCATTTGCCGCGGATGACGGGCGAGGTCCGCGTGGGGTAAGAGGAGACGGTGAGGATGCTGCCTTGGGTCAAGACGCCACTCCGTTGAGAGCCGGTTAAGGCCACGCGCCGGAAGCGCGACCCCTCCACGCCGGGGATGCCGTAGTATTTGGCGAGGCGCTCGTTTAAGTAAGAGAACGGGCCATCCAGAAAGTCGAGCACGCTGCGATCCTCACGCATCACGGCTTCAAAGAATAACTCTGTCTCGCGCCCCAAGCTATCTCGTAACTCCGTATCGAACTCCGGGAACTTATCCGGATCGGGCCTCAACTGGGCCAGGTTGCGTAAGTGCAACCATTGTCCGGCGAAGTTAGTAACTAAGGCTCGCGAGCGGCCATGGGACAGCATGCGCTTCACTTGGGCCTTTAAGACTAGGGGCTCGTGAAGCTTCTTTTGGGTGGCGAGCGTGAGTAACTCGTCATCGGGAATGCTGCTCCACAGGAAGAAGGAAAGTCGCGAGGCGAGGTCAAGGTCGGTGACGCGCTCCACGGGCACTTCGCCCACTTTGGTAGGCACGCCGGCTCTCTCAAGACGAAATAGGAAATTGGGCGAGACTAACATCGACTTCAACGCCAGCTGAACGCCGCCATCGAAATTTCCACTATCTTGTCGGCCCATGCGGAAGAAACGCATGAGCGCCGCAGTTTCAGGGAGGGTCACCGGGCGGCGATAGGCCTTTCGCGCGAGCGCGGCGAGTATGTTCTGGGCGCAGGCTTCGGTTTGCTGGGGGCAGGTGAAGATCCGCTGGCGGCTGACGCTATGGAGGTTAGGCTTCGGGTTAAAAGGCCCGCCGATCTCCACAAAATCGACATTCAAGAGCTTGGGCGCGGCGTCTTCGGTTTTCCAGGTCTCTTCCAAAAACGTGACGGCGACTTCATGCCGGCCGGCGGCGACCAGCGTTCGCAACTCAAAGCGGCGCTTCTCTTCCTCTTCTTCCTCCATGCTGATCGGCGCTTCCAGCAGCTTCAGGCGGGCTCCGTCCAACCGCACATCGAGCACCGGCGCGGGCATGGTCTTATCGAACTGTCCGGATAGCCGGATGCGCAGAAGATACTCACCATCCACGGGGAAACGGTGCTTGACGACCAGCCCCCCGCGCGAGCCAAACGGGAGATCGTCGCTAATGCGGGCCTTCTGCGAACGGCGCTTGTCGGCAGAGTATTTTTCGACGGCGGCGGACACCTTTACCAAGCCCAAGGCTTGGCGGGAAATCTTGCCGGCCGCGTTGAGGTATTTCTCCATCAGCAGGGGCGGCAAAGACAGCACGTCGGCGATGTTATCGAAGCCATAGCCGGCATCGTCGGCTGGGAAGTCATCGGCGGGGGTGAAGTCTACGGCCAGCAGATCGCGGACGGCATTGTTGTACTCGGTACGATTCAGCCGATGCAAGGTGACGCGGCCGGGATCGGGCCGTAGGGCGGCTTGGCGGTCGAGTTCAGTCTCGGCCCAATGCGTGAAAGTAGCGGCGGCTGCGGGCTTAGGTTTTGGGAAACCGGCCGGAGGCATCTCGCCCGTTTTCACCTTGCGCAGAATTTTTTCCCATTCGTCGGCGTGGGTGGTGAGAGTGGAGGCCGACGTTAGTTGATCCACGGCTAAGCCGCCGGTTTTGTTGGCCGCATTGTGGCAGCCTTGGCAGTTACGCACGAGAAATGGGCGAATAGAAGACGAAAACTGATCAGCCGGAGCTTGAGCGCCCATCAATGAGCTTCCCAGGACCGCGTAGTAAAGGTAACGTTTCATCAGTTCTGCACTATCTTACTTGTAGATGATGACGTCCGCACGTACGCTCCTGGTTATTCTGCTGACGACAATTTCTGCCCGAGGGCTGGAATTGATCGACGCGGCCCGCGAGGGCGATTTCAGCAAAGTGAAAGCCTTACTCGAGAAGAAGCCCTTAGTGGATGAGGCCATGCCGGACGGCACCACGGCGCTGGCATGGGCGGCGCATGAGGGCCACATCGACGTAGTGAATCTGCTGCTATCGGCGGGTGCGGACGCCAACAAAAAAACCGAGAATGGGGACACGCCCCTGACGCTGGCCGCGTCCCGTGGGCACGGCGCGATTGTGCAGCGATTGATTACGGCGGGCGTGAAAGTGAACGCGGCGCGATGGAACGGCGAAACCCCGCTGATGGCCGCGGTTCGTGGGGGGAGCCTACCGGCCGTGGACGCGTTGCTCGCCGCGGGGGCCGAGGTGGCGCCGCAGGAGCCGCGGCTTGGGCAATCCGCTTTGATGTGGGCCGCCGTGGCGGGCCCGGTGGAGGTGGTGCGCAGCCTGGTGAAGGCCGGCGCGCCGATGGAAGCCCGCGCCAAGTCCGGCGTCACGGCGCTGATGCTGGCGGCGCGCCATGGGCGCACCGAGGCTGTCACGGAGTTGTTAAAGGCCGGGGCCAAGGTAAGCGAAGCGCGTCCGGACGGCCGCGATGCCCTATTTCTGGCGGCCAACTACGGGCATACGGCCGCAGCCACGCGGCTGATTGAAGCCGGGGCGAATGTGAAGTCGCAGGACGACAAGGGCACCACGATTCTGCATTTGGCCGCTCGCAGCGGCAAGGCCGAGTTAGTTGACTTACTGATGGCGAAAGGCGCGCCGGTGAATGCCCAATTGAAGCCATCGCTCGATGCTAGCCCCGTACGCCGCTTTACTTACGGACGCGACGGAGCCACGGCGCTCTTTGAAGGTGCCGAGACGGGCAACGCCGAAGTGGTGCAGGCATTGCTGAGGGGCGGTGCGGACCCCAACCTGGCCACTACTGACGGCGCAACGCCACTGCTGCCAGCCGCCTTCGGCAACTATCCAGTGAACAATCAACTCTTCCCGAAGCTGGCCAATGCGCAATTGGGCGCCGTGCGGGCTTTGGTGGAAGCCGGGGCCAACGTCAACGTCAAGACTGATCGCGGCATGACCGCGCTGCACTTGGCAGCGTCGCGCGCGGGCGATGACGTCATCAAGTATCTGGTGGAACATGGGGCCCAACTGGACGTCAAAGACGCCCGCGGCAATACTCCGTTGGCCACCGCCAATAGCCGCGGTGCTACAGCCACCGCCGCCCTAATTGGCCAACTTGGCGGCAAGTAAAGTGCGATAAGCTTTGGCGTGTATGATTACGCGCCGTAGCTTCCTTCTGACTGCCGCATTGACCGCTCAATCTCGCCGACGGCCCAACGTCCTGTTCATCGCCACCGATGACATGAATAACGCCCTCGGCTGTTACGGCCATCCGGTGGTCAAGACGCCCAATCTGGATCGGCTGGCCGCACGAGGCGTCCGGTTCGATCGCGCCTATACGCAATTCGCCCTTTGCAGTCCGTCGCGGAGTTCGCTGATGACCGGGCTGGGGCCCGACACCACGCAGGTTTACAACCTCACCAAGCACTTCCGCAGCGTGATCCCGGACGTAGTGACCTTGGGCCAGTGCGCCCAGAAGAATGGCTACTTCACGGCGCGAGTCGGCAAGATTTATCACTACGGCAATCCGGGCCAGATTGGCACCGACGGCTTGGACGATGCGCCCACCTGGAACCAGAGAGTAAATCCCAAGGGCATTGATAAGGACGAAGAACCGAAACTGACGATCCACACGCCGGAGCGAAAGGGCCTCGGCTCCACAATCGGTTTCTACGCGTCGCCCGCACCCGATGAACAGCACACCGATGGCTTAGTGGCGAGCGAGACGATCAAGCTAATGGAGCAACACAAGGACGAGCCTTTCTTCCTCGCGGCCGGCTTCTATCGCCCGCATTGCCCCTACATCGCGCCGAAGAAATACTTCGACCTTTACCCCGCGGACAAGATGGAACCGATTCCGTATACCGAAGGCGAAAACACGATTGCGCCGCCCTGGGCCTATTTCACAAATCCGCCGAACTGGAATATGACGCGCCGCCAGCAGCAGGAGGCGCTGCAAGCTTACTATGCGTCGATTTCGTTTGTCGACGCCAATGTCGGCAAGTTACTCGGTGCCCTGGATCGCTTAGGGCTAACCGACAACACCGTCATCGTCTTCTGGTCTGACCACGGTTACGGACTCGGCGAACACGGCCAATGGATGAAGCAGACCGTCTTTGAAGTGGCAGCGCGCGTGCCCTTGATTTTCGCGGGACCCGGAGTTACTTCTAAAGGCAAAGGAAGTCCGCGGACCGTGGAGCTACTGGACCTTTACCCAACGCTGGCCGACCTCTGCGGCTTCACCCAAGTGCCGGCTAACTTACAGGGTAAAAGCCTGCGGCCGCTGCTGCAGAATCCGTTGGCCAAGTGGGACCGTCCCGCCATTAGCCAAGTTACCCGCAACCGTAATCAACAGCCCGATTCGCTGCGCGGTTATAGCCTGCGGACGGAGCGATATCGTTATACCGAATGGTCTGACGGAGCCGATGGGGTGGAGCTGTATGACTATCAGGAAGACCCCAAAGAGATGCAGAATCTGGGCAAGAGTGAGCGGCACGCCAAGCTGCGAGCGGAGTTACAGAACAGGCTGCGCGCGGTGACCAAGTCACGCGGCCGGGCATAGCAACCCCTCACGCGGCCGGGCGCCGTTGACGGTCCAAATGCGCGCGCTCATCGAGAATCCGGACGTGGTTGGCGGCGAACGCCGCGCGGCCCTCGGAGTTCATCTTGAAGTTGTGCTGCCGGCAAAAAGCGGGGAAGGTCTCTGGCCCGAGAATGGCTTTCTCGTACTTGTACCCGAGGCGTTGTAACTTCTTGAGGCCGTGGTTGGCGTTCGACAACCATTCTTCAAAGCTATCCGGGAATTCGCCGCCATCTTCGCACATCGCCATGACGGCCTTGTACTCCTCGGGCCGATACCATGTTACTCCGACTATCATTTGGGTGTTTCCTTTCGCGGGCTGTTGCTGCCTATGGACAGAGTAGCAGTCGAGGGAAAAGAGATTGTTGGAAGTGATTGATTCTATGGATCAACTTGCTTGTGAACGGCCTTCGGGTGCGGTTCGTGCCCCACGGTTCGGGAACTGTGAAAAAATTGATTTGGGCAGCCATTGGTGACTTCCCCTCCCTCACGGTTGGGGTTCTGTTTGGCGTAGCAATGCGGTTCGTGCCCCACGGCTGGCGCCGTGGGCTGGTAGCAACTAGATGGTCGCGGTTGGTAGGTTTGCGGCGTGGCGAAACGAACCGGGGAGTTGTTGAAAAGAAAAAGGGCAGGCCACAGGCCTGCCCCTTTTTGACTACTGGGAGAACGAGCTTAGTTCTGCTCTTCGCCTTCTTGTTGCTGCTTCAAAGCCTCTTCTTTGCGCTGGGCCCGTTCGGCGGCGCGCTTGACGAGTTCGCTGCCTACGAGTTCGAGGACGCCTAGTTCGGCGCCGTCGCCTTTGCGCGGCCCCAGATGGGTGATGCGGGTGTAGCCGCCGGTTCGCTGGCCGAAACGCGGCCCTAGCTTGTCGAACAGCTTCTTGACGCAATCAGGCGACAGCAGGAAGCCGGCCGCGCGACGCCGGGAGTGCAAGGTGCCCTCCTTGGCTAGCGTGATCATCTTCTCCACCAGCGGCTTGACGGCCTTGGCTTTGGTCACGGTTGTGACGATGCGCTCTTCATTGATCACACTTGTGACCATGTTGCGCAGGAGCATTTTGCGAGCGCCAGTGTTGCGCTTAAGTTTGGATCCACCGTATCGATGACGCATAAGACTTTCCTAGAAACCATCTCCCGAAGACGATCCGCCGGGCGGCAGGATCAGACGGCCCGTTGAATCGGGCTTCATGCCGAAGCCGAGGCTCAGGCTTTGCAGAATTTCTTTGATCTCATTGAGACTCTTGCGGCCGAAGTTCTTGGTGCGCAGCATTTCGGCTTCGCTCCGTTGCACCAGATCGCCAATGGTCTGAATGTTGGCGTTCTTCAAGCAGTTGTAAGAACGCACCGAGAGTTCGAGCTCTTCCACGGAACGGTTGAGGACCTCGTTCATTTGGGTGGAGCCACGCTCAGCCTGCTCCTCAACGACTTCGGGGGTTTCCTCGAAGTTGATGAAGATCGACATGTGATCCTTGAGCAGCTTGGAGGCTTGGCCGATGGAATCCTGCGGCGAGATGGCGCCGTTGGTCCAGACCTCAAGGGTGAGCTTGTCGAAATCGGTCATCTGGCCGAGGCGGGCCGATTCCACCGAATAATTCACCTTGCGGACCGGCGAATGAACGGAGTCGATCGGAATGTAGCCGAGCGGCAGATCTTCGTCGAAGTTGCGGTCGGCCGAAACGTAGCCACGGCCCATGCGCAGACGCATTTCGATCTGGAGCTTGCCGCCTTCGCCCACGGTGGCGACGTGCATCGTACGATCGAGCACTTCGATATCGTGGTCCACTTCGATTTGGCTCGAAAGCACTTCGCCGCCGCCCGTAACATTCAGGCGGACCGTTTTAGTACCTTCGCCCATCATCTTGAAGGGGATTTGCTTCAGGTTGAGGATGATGTCGGTGGCGTCTTCGACGACGCCGGGAATGGGAGAGAATTCGTGCGCTACACCCTCGATGCGGACGGCGGTGATCGCCGCGCCTTCAATCGAGCTCAGCAGAATTCGACGCAAACTATTGCCAATGGTGGTACCGAAACCGCGCTCAAACGGTTGGGCATTAAAACTGCCATACCTTTCCGTGAGCGTTTCAGTATTCGCCACCAGGCGCTTGGGCTTTTGAAAACCTTTAAACATATCTCGGGCTCTCCTTTCGTGGGGCCTACCAAGACTACTTGTTATACAATTCGACGATCAGCTGTTCGTTGAGTTGAATCTGCACGAGCTCATCGCGGCGCGGGATCGACAAGACCTTGGCCTTGAAGTTCTCGCGATCCACTTCCAGCCAGTTGGGGCTAGGGGCATGGGCGGTGGTATCGCGCGCGGAGACGATGGTGGGGTTCTTTTTGCTCTTCTCCGCTACCTCGATCAGGTCGTTGGGACGGACCACGAAAGAGGGGATGTTGCACTTGCGGCCGTTGACGGTGATGTGGCCGTGACGGACGATTTGGCGGGCTTGATTGCGGCTGGTGCCGAAGCCGAGGCGGTAGATCACGTTGTCGAGCCGGCGCTCCAACATGTTGATCATGTTGTCGCCGGTGACGCCTTTGGTGAGCGAGGCCTTCTTAAAGATGTTGCGGAACTGGCCTTCCAGAATGCCGTAGTAGCGTTTGGCCTTCTGCTTTTCGCGCAGCTGTAAGCCGAAGCCGACGATCTTGGGTTTGCGGGCTTTGCCGTGTTGGCCAGGGGGGAAGTTGCGCTTCTCAATAGCGCACTTTTCGGTGAAGCAGCGCTCACCTTTCAAAAACAACTTCATCGCCTCGCGCCGGCAAAGCCGGCAAACGGGGCCATTATAACGAGCCATGGATCTTAAACCTTCCTCAATTGCGGACTAGGCGGACTATTCAAAATCGCGCCTGTTTGAAGGTGCAGTTTACAGCGGAGCCCTCGAAAGGGTAGCCTTCGTCCTGCTTGCCTAACAGAAAACTTAGTGAATCGAATCGATCAAACGCGACGGCGCTTGGGCGGACGACAGCCGTTGTGCGGAATGGGCGTGTAGTCCCGAATTGATTTTACCTCAATTCCAGCCGTGGAAAGTGCACGTACCGCGGATTCGCGGCCAGCACCGGGTCCGGAGACCCGCACTTCTACGCTACGCATGCCCGATTCCTTCGCTTTGGTAGCGGCGGTGAGCGATGCTTGCTGGGCGGCGAAGGGCGTTCCCTTACGCGAGCCACGGAAGCCGAGCGAACCGGCGCTCGACCACGACAGTGTATTGCCCGTCGTGTCGGTGATCGTGACGATCGTATTGTTAAAGGAAGCCTGGACGTTGACGATGCCGTAGGGAACGTTCTTCTTCTCTTTTTTCTTAAATTGCTTCTTCTTACTACTTTTGGCCGCTGCTTTCGCCATGTCCGGTGATCCTTCTTACTTCGTAACCTTTTTCTTGCCCGCCACTGTTCCTTTGCGCGGGCCCTTGCGGGTGCGGGCATTGGTGTGGCTGCGTTGGCCACGCACCGGCAAGTTGCGACGATGACGAAGGCCGCGATAGGCGCCCATCTCCATCAACCGCTTGATGTTCATCGAGATTTCCTTACGCAGGTCACCTTCGATGGAACCTTCCTGCTCGAGCAGGGTACGGATGTGATTGACCTCTTCCTCGGTCAAATCAGCGATCTTCTTGTTGTGGTCGATCCCACAACGGTGCAGGATGGACTTGGCCCGTGTGCGGCCGATTCCAAAAATGTAAGTGAGCCCGATTTCCGCCCGCTTCCGGGGGGGCAAGTCAACGCCAACAATACGCGCCATAGTCTTTTTCCTTTTTCCTATTAACCTTGCCGCTGCTTGTGCTTCGGATTGGAGCAAATGACGCGCACGACGCCATACCGATGGACGATCTTGCACTTGTCGCAAATGGGCTTAACGGACGCTCGAACTTTCATAACTTCCTTCTCGAAGCCCCGGGGGCTTCCGATAACCTTTTAGGTTCCGAGAACCTTGACGATTCGGCCTCGCGTTTTGTCATGCGAAGCCAGCTCGACCAAAACTTTGTCGTTCAACCGGAGGCGGACGAAATTCGCCTGTTGCACCCCGGCCGCATGCCCAATCACCTGGGCACGATTCACTTCCAACTCCAGCCGAAACGTGACGTTCGGCAGCAATTCCACTACGGTCGCGACGAACTGGGTCTGGTTAGCACCCAAGGGCCGTTCTCCGTAATGGCGACCGTATGCTCGAAGTGGGCCGAGTTGCGCCCATCTTTCGTCACCGCCGTCCACTTATCCGAAAGCACGTGGCAATCGGGCGATCCCGCATTGACCATCGGCTCTATCGCCAAAACCATACCCGGCTTCAAGCGAGGGTTCTCGCTGTTCCGGTCCACGTAGTTGGGAACTTGCGGCTCTTCGTGCATCGACGTTCCGATGCCGTGGCCCACAAACTCCCGCACTACCGTAAATCCATTTTTCAGCACGTGGTTTTCCACGCTGCCCGAGATATCGAATAAACGATTGCCGGGTTGAGCCTGCTCAATCGCCAGCTCCAGCGCCTCTTGGGTCACCTGGAGCAACTTCGCGTCGGCGTCGCTAATCTCGCCCACCGCAATGGTGGTTGCCGAATCACCAAAATAGCCATCCAACTGCACGCCCGTATCGACGGACACGATATCACCAGGCTTCAGGAACCGCTTCTTCGACGGCATGCCGTGAATAATCTCGCTGTTTACCGAAGTACACAACACGTAAGGAAACTTAGCGTTCGCTGCCGCGCTGTAGTAACCCTTAAACGCCGGCTTCGCGCCTGCGTCCCGCATCATTTTTTCGGCGGTCACTTCGAGATCGTAGGTGGTCACGCCCTCCTTCACCATTCCACGAATCTGATCGAGAATTTGAGCGACCAACAAACCGGAACGGCGCATCTTTTCGAGCTCCGCCATACTTTTCCGGATGATCATCTGCCGCGATATTCCTCAATCAACTGTCGCACTTGCCGCGCGATCACCTCGGGAGGTGCGTCGCTCGACTCCACTTCGTGCAGACTTTTGTCTGCCCGGAAAAACTCAATCAGTGGCTTGGTCTGAGCGTCGTACGCTTCCAGCCTTTTGCGGATCACCGTTTCCTGGTCATCCGTGCGTACCACCAGGTTCGCGCCTTCAATGTCGCATCGTCCGGCCACGACGGGCGGCTTCGAAAGCAAGTTGTAGAGCGTCCCACATTGTGGGCATTGACGACGCGCCGTCAATCGACCGACTAGCTTATTGTAATCCACCGCGAGATGGACCACCAAATGGCCTAAACCTCGGGCAGCTAGGAGCCATCCGAGATTTTCCGCTTGCCCTAGGGTTCGCGGCACACCATCCAAAATAAATCCGTTCATACAGTCGGGGCGCCCGATGCGCTCCTCAACCATCTGATTCACCAGTTCGTCAGGAACCAGTTGGCCATTCTTCATCATGGCCATCACTTGCCGGCCAATGGCGTCTTCGGCCGCGATATGATCGCGCAGGATATCTCCTGTCGAAATATGGGCGAACCCCAACTCCGAAACTAAGAACTTGGCTTGCGTGCCTTTGCCGGACCCGGGTGGGCCAAACAAAATTAGCGCAAACGCGCCAGAGATAAACCCGGACGCATCGACTGGCGCAAAGCCGTGGGCCTTCGCGCCTGCTCCATCATCTTCCTCGGATGCCGCCGGTGGTTGAATACCAGACGGATTCCCTCGAACTTCTTCCAAGACCCGGTCCTTTTTTCTACCGTCGCCTCAAGAACTCTTCACCAAGCCGGTTGGCTCCCGGTGAGATCAACTACCGCTCCGGCGTCCGCGGATGCGGCCGGCCCGAGGCGTAAACCCTTCATAGTGGCGCATGATGAGCTGCGCCTCAATCTGATTTACGGTATCCATGGCGACACCCACGACGATCAGCAGTGAAGTGCCACCAAAATAGAAATTGACGCCCAAGCCATCCAGCAGCCAGCGGGGGAAGGTTGAGTCGATAAAATTGCCGATCAGCGGCAGGCGCTGCAGCTTAATCCCGGCGATCATGATTTCCGGAAGCAGCGAAAGGATGGCGAGATACAGACCGCCCACCACCGTGATGCGGGTGAGAATGCGGTTCATGAAGGCGGCCGTGTTCAGACCCGGTCGAATGCCGGGGATAAAGCCGCCATGCTTGCGCATGTTGTCTGCCGCTTCGTTTGGATTGAAGATGATCGACACGTAGAAGAAGCAGAAGAAGACGATGAGTACCGTGTAAAGAATGAAGTAGAGGGGCTGGGTCTGGCCGATGGCGCCGAGCAAGCCACTGAAGAAGGCATTCTTTTTGACCCAGTCAATCTGCAGGGCGGACTGGGGAAAGGTCAATAGCGATTGGGCAAAGATAACTGGGATGACTCCGCCGGCGTTCACTTTGAGCGGCATGTAAGTAGATTGGCCACCCATCATACGGCGACCGACGACGCGTTTGGCGTATTGGATCGGGATGCGGCGCTCGCCTCGTTCGACCAGGACGACCATCGCGATAACGGCGATCATGACCGCGAGGATCACCAGGACGTGGAAGGCATTCCATTGGCCGACCACTACGTTGTTATAGATTTCGCGCATGGCGTTCGGCAGGCCAATGACGATGCCGGTGAAGATGATGAGCGACATGCCGTTGCCGATGCCGCGTTCGGTGATCTGCTCACCCAACCACATGATGAAGGCTGTGCCGGTGGTGAGGGTGATGATGGTCATCACGGTAAAACCAAGGCCGGGGTTGATGACGAATCCGCCACCCATGGCACCGGATCCGGCGGTTTGCAACATGGTGGCGATGGCGGCCGACTGGAAAAGGGCCAAGCCGACGGTGAGGTAGCGAGTCCACTGGGTGATTTTGCGGCGGCCGAGCTCACCTTCTTTCGAGAGCTTCTCTAGAGTGGGGACGACCACGGTAAGCAATTGCAGGATGATCGACGAGGTGATGTAGGGCATGATGCCCAGGGCAAAGATCGTGAGACGTCGAAACATGCCGCCCGAGAACAGGTCCATGAAGCCAAAGAGCGTTCCTTGAGCTTGCTGGAAGAACTGTTCGAGACGGTTGGCGTCAATTCCCGGGGTCGGGATGTGCGCGCCTAGACGGTAAATCGCGAGCATCGCGAGCGTGAAAAGGACACGGTTCCGGAGATCGGGGATCCGGAAGATGTTCGCTACTGCTTCGAAAAACTTTCCCATGCGTTTCCTACAAAGCCTTAAATACTGGGCTTGAACCGATGTCGGCTCAGACCCAGCCTACTTCTTAATCTTTTTCTTGGCCTTAACAGCCTTCACCGGCTTAACGACGGCTTGGCGGTTATCCGCCTTCTTCACGGCCTTGGGCGGACGAGCCTTCACTTCGGCTTCGGTGGCGGGGCCGGACGGACGAACATAGATCATGTTCACCGTACCGCCCGCGGCTTTGATCTTCTCCTCAGCCGTCTTCGAAATCGCAACCACGGAGACGTTGATCTGGCGGGTGATCTCACCGCTGCCCAAGACCTTTAGACCCTTACCGGCCTTCTTCAGCACGCCCATCTTCTTGAGAATAGCGGAATCGAAGGTGTCGCCTTCGAGTTCGTTCAATTCAGCCAAGTTGATGATCGAATACTCTTCGCGGAAGGGGTTGGTGAAACCGCGCTTCGGCATGCGGCGATGCAGCGGCATCTGGCCGCCTTCAAAACCGCGCATCCGCGAGTAGCCGGAGATCGACTTTTGACCTTTGGCGCCGCGACCGGCAAACTTACCGCGACCCGAGCCCATACCCTGGCCGACGCGACGCTGCTTCTTAACTTGGCCTACGGGCTTTTTTAATTCACTGAGATTCATGTCTAATTTCCGCCTTGGTTACGCCTGCCGGGCGTCTACTCGACAATCCGCAACAGGTGCGGCACCTTGAGGACCATGCCCCGGAATCCGGGAGTGTCCGGCTTCTCGACGATCCGCTGCAGCGTCTTCAATCCGAGAGCGGCCACAATGCGCTTGTGCGCCTTGGGCGTGCAGATCATGCTGCGATAGTATTGAATTTTGATGGTGGCAGCCATGGGGTAGTTCCTTTTTACGCCTGCAACTTGTCGATGGTCAAGCCACGGATTTCAGCCACTTCGGCTTTGTCCCGCAGCTGCTCGAGCGCGTTGATCGTGGCCTTGACCACATTGTGCGGATTGTGCGAACCCAGCGACTTGGTGAGCACATTGGGAATGCCGACCGCCTCGATCACCGCGCGGACCGGACCGCCGGCGATCACACCCGTACCGGTCCGGGCCGGCTTCAGGAGCACCTGTCCGGTGCCGAATTTTCCGATGACCGGGTGGAGAATCGTGTGCTCCAGGGTGTTCACCCGCCGCAAATTCTTCTTGGCCGCTTCGATGCCCTTCTTAATGGCCGACGGAACTTCCTTAGCCTTGCCGGTGCCGTAGCCCACGACTTTGGCGTTAGCGTCACCGATGACCACGAGCGCCGAAAAGCTCATATTCTTGCCGCCCTTAACCACCTTGGTAACGCGGTTAATGGAGACTACTTGTTCTTTTAGGCTGAGCGAGCCAACGTCGATTTTCTTTTTTGGAATAAACGGCATGATTACAACTCCCGGCCTAGAATTCGAGTCCCGCTTCGCGCGCCGCATCGGCCAACGCCTTGATCCGGCCGTGATAGAGGAATCCGCCGCGGTCGAAAACCACCAGCGTAATGCCTTTTTCCTTCGCCCGTTCGGCCAATAGCTGGCCTACCAGTTTAGCACCGGTAACGTTGCCGCCATCCTTGCCGCCCTTCGACTTTTCGGCCGAACTGGCGGCGCAAAGGGTGCGGCCCAATTTGTCGTCGATCACTTGCGCATAGATGTGCTTGGTGCTGCGGAATACGGCCAAGCGGGGGCGACCGGGCGTTCCGGCTACGCGGCGGCGGATCCGGGTGTGGATGCGCCGGCGAATTTCGTCTTTGTTGATCTTTTTGATCATGGCAATTGTCCTCTAAGTAAGTCCCCTTTTGAGTAGGGGTTACTTGCCGGCGGCCTTTCCGACCTTCTTACGAAGTACTTCGCCCGTGTAGCGAACACCCTTTTGCTTGTAGGGGTCCGGTTTACGCAGCGCGCGCATGTTGGCCGCAGTTTGGCCGATGGCTTGACGGTCATGGCTCGTCAGGGTGATATGGGTTTGCTTGTCGACTTTGATGTCGACGCCTTCCGGCAGCATAAATTCAATGGTATGAGAATAGCCTAGCGCAAAAATCGCGACGCGGCCCTTCACTTCTACGCGATAACCGATGCCGACGATGTCGAGTTCGCGGGTGAAACCGGCGCTAACGCCCGTGACGGCGTTCGAGGCGAGAGCCCGCGTCAGCCCATGGGCCGCGCTGTGCTTGTCGGTCGCACGCTTCACTTCGAGGACGTTGTTGTTGTTCTCGATGGTGATGCCGGGTTGAATCGGCACTACGAGTTTGCCTTTGGGGCCTTCGACTTTCAGCTCGCCGCCCGTGGACGATTGAGCGATCGTCACCTTCACTCCGGCGGGGAGGGGGATCGGTTTCTTTCCAATTCTCGACATAATGTTTGGCCGTGTATCCCGTGCTTTCTGGCTTTCGCTTGCGCTAGGTGAGGAGCAGTTCTACGACGTTTTTTTCCTTCAAAAAATCTAACTCTAATAAACTCTTAGTAAACCTGGCAGAGCAGCTCGCCGCCCACGCCCTGTTTCCGTGCGGCCGAACCCGTCATCACTCCGCGGGGGGTCGTCAGGATATTAATTCCCAAGCCACCGAGCACACGCGGAATCTCTTTCGAGTTTACGTAGACCCGGCAACCGGGCTTCGAGAGCCGGACGAGTTTCGATATAACCGGCTCGTTAGCTGGCGTGTACTTCAGGTAAATGCGCACCATCTTGCGCGCACCCTCATCCGCCATCTTGAAGTTCATGATGTAGCCCTCTTCTTTAAGAATGCGGGCGATTTCCATCTTGAGCTTCGATGCCGGGACGTCCACCTTCGCGTGACGGGCGCCAATGGCGTTCCGTACCCGGGTGAGCATATCGGCAATAGGATCCGATGTAGCCATCTGTGTCTCCTCGAAATTCCTTCTTACTTACCAGCTCGACTTCACGACACCCGGGATCTCGCCGAGTAACGCTAATTGCCGAAAACAGATTCGGCAGAGCTTAAACTTTCCAATAAATCCACGCGGGCGGCCGCAGCGCTGGCAGCGATTGCGCAGCCGGCATGCGAACTTCGCTTTCTTTCCCGCGACATGCGCCTTGGCAATCGCGGCGGCGAATTTGCGGTCCTTGGCTTCTTTTGCAGTAGTGGCCATTGTTGCTTCCCTTCGCCTACTTATTAAACGGCATGCCGAGTTGCTTTAAGAGCGCTAAGCTCTCGGCATCGGTCTTCGCCGTAGTCGTAATTGAAATATTCATACCCTTCGTCTTTTCGACTTTGTTATAGTCGATTTCCGGAAAGATCAGCTGATCCTTGACGGCCAGCGTATAGTTGCCACGGCCATCGAAGCTCTTGCTTGGAATGCCGCGGAAATCGCGTACCCGGGGGAGTGCGATGCTCACCAGCCGGTCTAAAAATTCGTACATGCGATCGCCGCGCAGGGTGACCCGGCAGCCGATCGGCATGCCTTCGCGCAGCTTGAACGCCGCGATCGATTTGGTGGCCTTGGTGACCACCGGACGCTGACCGGAGATGGCCGCCAGTTCGTTCACTGCGCCATCCATCAGTTTGGCGTTCTGGGTGGCTTCGCCCAAGCCGATGTTGATCGAGATTTTGTCGATCTTCGGCACGGCCATCCGGTTGGTATAGCCGAATTCTTTCGTCAGCGCCGGAACGATGCTTTCGAGATAAAATGCTTTGAGTCTAGGTTGTGCTGCCGCCATTTTTGCTTAGCCCTTCTTGTCCAGCACTTCGCCGGTTTTGCGCGCGATCCGCGTCCGCTTCACCTTGTTGCCGATCTTTTCTTCTTTGATGCCTACTCGCGTGGGAGTGCCGTCGGCGGTGACGATCATGACGTTCGAGACGTGGATGGTGCCTTCGCTTTCGGCAATGCCGCCCTTGATCTGGCGTTGCGGGTTCGGTTTGGTGTGCTTCTTCATGATCATCACACCCTCCACCGTCAGGCGGCCACGGGTATGGTCCACTTCCAAAACCCGGCCCAGCTTGCCGCGGTCTTTGCCGGTGATCACCTTCACCGTGTCATTTTTCTTAATCCGGATCTTGTTCGGCGCGCCCGCCGCTTTTTGGCCGTATAATTTTTGGACGCCCATCTAGATTACCTCCGGGGCCAGCGACACGATCTTCATATAGCGCTTATCACGAAGTTCGCGAGCCACGGGTCCGAAAACGCGCGTTCCGACCGGCTCGCCCAGTTCATTGATCAATACTGCCGCGTTGGTATCGAAGCGAATGTAGGAGCCGTCCTTGCGGCGGGTTTCCTTGCGCAAACGCACAATCACGCAACGAACGACTTTGCCCTTTTTGACATTCGAATCCGGCGCCGCTTCCTTGACGGCCGCCGTGACAATATCGCCCAGCCCGGCGCGCAGGCCGAGCCCGCCGCCTCGCGGCAGAATACACTGGAGTTTTTTGGCGCCCGAATTATCGGCCACCTCCAGCATTGTTCTCATTCCAATCATGGCTAGATCTCCCTACAAAAACTCTTCAACAGACGGGCGGCGCTCGTTTGGTTACGGCGAAAGGTCCACCAGGACCTAGGCTTTAATTTCCGCCACTTGCACGGCGCGGCGTACGATATTCGCCAGCGTCCAGCGCTTCAACTTCGACATCGGACGAGCCTCCACGATGCGAACAAAATCGCCCAGCTTCGCGTCGCTGGTCTCGTCGTGGGCATAAAACTTTTTGCGCTTCAAAATGATGCGCTTATAAAACGGGTGCGTCACCCGTCGCGTCACCTGGACAATGATGGTTTTCTCCATTTTGATGGAGACCACTTCGCCGGTTTGCGTCTGTTTCTTGGTCTTCGGTTCAGTTACGGGGGCCTTCTGTTCGTCCGCCATGGCTTACTTCGCTCCCTTCTTCTTTTCGCCGATGATCGTCAGCAAACGCGCGCGATCCTTTTTCAATTCCCGCAGCTTCTTCAAGCCGTCGGGTTGGCCCATGCCCATTTGGAACTTGATCCGGAACATCTGCTCCGAAGATTCCTTCACCTTATTTTCGAGCTCGGCCACGTCCATGGCGCGAATCTTTTCGGCTGTCATCTTTTTCTCTTATCCTTCGCGCGTCACGAATTTCACGGGACAGGGCAGCTTCATCGCCGCCAAACGCATCGCTTCTTGAGCGAGTTCTTTGGTGACGCCTTCCATTTCGAACAAAATCTTACCCGGCTTAATCACGGCCACCCAACGGTCAGGGGCACCCTTGCCGCCGCCCATGCGGACTTCGGCCGGCTTCGATGTGACACTCTTGTCCGGAAAAATCCGGATCCAGACCTTGCCGCCGCGCTTGATATAGCGAGTCATCGCGATACGAGCCGCTTCAATCTGCCGATCCGTGATCCAACACGGCTCCATCGCCTTAAGACCGAAATCGCCGAACGACAGGGTGGATCCACGCCAGGCCTTGCCCTTCATGCGACCGCGTTGCGATTTGCGGTATTTAACTCTCTTAGGCTGCAACATTGAAATTTGCTTTCCTTAAAATTCGTTCTCGACCGGCCACATCAGGCGGGCCACCCTTAGCTCTGCGGTTCGCTACTCTCAGGAGCAACTACGGGAGCCACTACCACCGGCACTGCCTGCACGACGGGCGGCACCTGGATCGGAGCAATCTGTACGGCTCCCGATTCATTGCTGGCCTGCGGCACGGCTTCGCGCGCCTGCGGAGGACGCCGGTCATCGGGACGCCGCGCGGCATCCCTGGGCGGACCGCCGCCATCTCGCCGATCCGGGCGATCACCAGCCGGACCATCCCGGCGGGGCATTCTGGCCCTGGGTTCAGGGTCGTTACGCAGACTGCGCTTACCCGGATGCTCCAGGATTTCGCCTTTGTACACCCAAGTTTTCACGCCAATTACGCCGTAGGTGGTATGAGCCTCGGCAAAACCATAGTCGATATCGGCTCGCAACGTATGCAACGGCAACTGCCCATGCAGATACCATTCGGTACGGGCGATTTCGGCACCGTTTAAGCGGCCCGACACTCTCACTTTGATGCCCTTGCAGCCGAAGCGCTGGGCGCTATCGACGGCTTTGCGCATCGCGCGGCGGAAGGCCACGCGCTTTTCGAGCTGTAGCGCGATCGATTCGGCCACCAGCTGGGCGTCAAGCTCGGGCTTGTGCACCTCTTGAATATCGATGAAGACTTCGCGTTGCGTCTTCTTGGCGAGCTCGCCTTTGAGCTTTTCGATCTCGGCGCCCTTGCGGCCGATGATGATACCCGGACGCGAAGTACGGATGGTGATCCGCAGCTTGTTGCCCGGACGATCCACTTCAATGGAACTGACCCCAGCTTGCTTCAAACGGCTCATCAGCGACTTTTTGAGCTCAATATCCTCAAAGAGCAACTTGGCGTAGTCGTGCTTGGCGAACCAACGCGAACGCCAGGTTTTGGTGACCCCTAGCCGGAAGCCAAAAGGATGGACTTTTTGACCCATGCGCTTACTCTTTCTCCTTGACGGTGACGACGATGTGCGAAGTGCGCCGCTGGAAGCGGTACGCGCGGCCCATCGGAGCCGGACGCACCCGGCTCTGCCGGGGACCCTCATTCACATAGGCTTGTGACACCATCAACTTGTCGACGTCGACGTTATCGTTCTTATTTCCGGCGTTGGCGATGGCCGAATTGAGTACTTTCTCAATCGTGGGCGCGATGCGCTTGTTCACCGTACGCAGGATCGTACGGGCATCGCCCGCCCGCTTCCCGCGGATCATATCGATCACGAGGCGCGCCTTTTGCGCGGACACCCGGACGAATCTGGCTTCAGCTCTGGCTTCCATCTCGCGATCCTTTATTTGCCTTTTTCGTTACTCTTGGCGGCGTGACCCTTGAAGGTCCGCGTAGGCGAGAATTCGCCCAGCTTGTGGCCCACCATGTTTTCGGTTACGTAGACGGGGATGAACTTTTTACCGTTGTGCACCGCGAGCGTATGTCCAATGAAAAGCGGCGTAATAGTCGACCGGCGTGACCAGGTCTTGATCACTTTCTTTTCGTTCCGCGCATCCATCGCGGTCACCTTCGCCACCACGTGGTCGTCGGTAAATGGTCCTTTTTTAAGTGAACGTCCCATACGATTCCTCTCGCGCCCTTACTTCTTCTGCCGGCGCTGGACAATCATGTTGTCGGTGCGCTTGTTGTTTCGCGTCTTAAATCCGCGCGTGGGCTGGCCCCACGGAGTTACGGGGTGGCGACCACCCGACGTACGGCCTTCGCCACCGCCATGGGGGTGATCCACCGGGTTCATGGAGACGCCGCGGTTGTGCGGCTTCTTGCCCAGGTGCCGCTTGCGGCCGGCCTTACCGAGGGACACGTTTTCGTGGTCCACGTTGCCCACTTGGCCAATGGTGGCCATGCAGTCGACACTGATTTTGCGAACTTCGCCCGACGGCAACTTCACCAGCGCCCATTCGGTTTCGCGGGAAACCAACTGCGCTTCCCCGCCGGCCGTGCGCACCATTTGCGCGCCCTTACCAGGCTTCAGCTCGATGCCATGAATGGTCGTACCGGCCGGGATGTTCCGGATCGGCAAAGCGTTGCCGACAAGAATGTCGGCTTTGGGCCCGGAAACCACCATGGAACCGACCGTCAAGCCAACGGGGCACAAAATATAACGCTTTTCGCCATCGGTGTAGTGCAGCAGAGCGATCCGAGCGGTGCGATTAGGATCGTATTCGATCGCGGCCACTTTGGCTGGCACGCCCGGTTTGTCACGCTTAAAGTCGATAATGCGGTAGCTGCGTTTGGCACCGCCGCCGCGGAAACGCGACGAGATCTGGCCGTAACTATTGCGTCCACCGGAGCGAACCTTGCCCGCCGTCAGCGACTTCTCAGGCTTCTGTTTCGTAATGTCCGTACGCGCCTCAACCGTTTGGAAACGGCGCGTCGGGGTTGTGGGTTTGTAACTCTTAATTGGCATCGGTTAGACCTCCGCGAACTCGGGCATTTTTTGCCCGGCCTTCAGTTTGACGTAGGCCTTCTTCCAGGCAGGGCGGTAACCGGAAAACCGGCCGCGACGGCGGAGCTTTCCGTCGAAAATTGCCGTCCGAACCTCTTCCACCTTCACATTGAAGAGCTTCTGCACCGCTTCCTTGATTTGGGTCTTGGTAGCGGCCGGAGCGACCTCAAACACCAGGGTGTTTTCGGTGTCCTTCTTGGTGACGGCCTTCTCGGTGATAATTGGGCGCGAGATGACTTCGTATAAATTCATGGTTACTTCAACGCCTCCGACAACTTCTCGGCAACGGCCTTGGACATGAACACATGCTTATGACCCAACAGGTCATAAGTGGTCAAATCCTTACTCGCCACCAGCTTGACGCCCACCAGATTACGCGAACCCAGCTCCAAATTGCGCGAGGCCGTGTTATCCACCAGCAACGCGGTTTTGGTCGCCGTCAGCGTATCGAGGGCCGTGCGTACGAACTTCGCCTTCGGTTCGGTGATCGCGAACTGATCGATGATCTTGAGTTCGCCACTCGCTAGCTTCGCCGATAAGGCCGAGCGCAGAGCGCCCAGTAACATCTTTTTCGGCAGGCGATAGCTATAGTCGCGCGGCTGCGGTCCGTGAGTCGTACCGCCATGTCGCCATAGGGGCGACCGGATGGAGCCGGAACGGGCACGGCCCGTACCCTTCTGCTTCCATAACTTTTTGCCGGAACCCGCCACTTCATGGCGCGTCTTGGTCGCCGCGTTTCCACCGCGGATGCCCGCCATGTAGTTACGGACCGACTCATAGATCAGGTTTTGGTTGACTGCGGCGCCGAAGACGGCATCCGCGAGCTCAAGCTCGCCGACTTTTTGATTTTGAAGATTAAGGACGTCTACTTTAGGCATGGCCGGTTCTTCTACCTTGCCGAGCGGCGCAACAAAATGTAACTGCCGTTCGGACCAGGCACCGCTCCTTTCACGAGTAAAATATTGTCTTCTGTATCGACTTCCACCACTTCGAGATTCTTCACCGTCACCCGATCGGAGCCCATGCGGCCGCCCATCTTCATGCCCGGAAAAACACGCGAAGGAAAGCTGGAGGCACCGATGGAACCCGGTGCGCGATGAAACATACTGCCGTGGGTCGCGTCGCCGCCACGAAAATGATGGCGCTTGACGACGCCGGCAAAGCCGCGGCCCTTGGGCATCCCGATCACATCGAGCTTGTCGGTAGGCTTGAATTCGCCAGCCAACACGCGATCGCCGACTTTGAGATCGGTGTCGCCCGGCCGTAACCGGAACTCCCGCATGTACTTCACACCCTCGGCGCTCGACTTTTGCAGGTGACCCGCGATGGGCTTGTTGGTCTTGTTCTTTTTGACGAACTCCACCAAACCCAACTGAATGGCGCTATAGCCATCGGTGGTCGGCGTCTTCCGCTGCGTCACCACACAAGGGCCAGCCTTCACCAGCGTCACGGGCACAACAAGCCCTTCCGCGGTAAAGACCTGCGTCATGCCGATTTTTTTCCCAATGATCCCTGGGCTCATATTTCCTCAGCTTCTCTACTTCCAAAAACCTTAAACCGGGGCATCGCAACTCTTTCGGAGTCGTACGCGGCGAGCGGCCCCCTAACCCTTGACTACTTCTTACCGAAGGCCTTAATTTCAACATCCACGCCCGCCGGCAAGTCGAGCTTCATCAGCGCGTCCACCGTCTCCTGGGTCGGCTCGAGAATGTCGAGCAACCGCTTGTGCGTGCGAATTTCAAACTGTTCGCGTGACTTCTTATCCGTATGCGGCGACCGGTTCACCGTGTAGCGGTTCCGGATGGTCGGCAGCGGAATGGGACCAGCGATCGTAGCGCCGGTGCGCTTCGCCGTGTCGACAATTTCGCTCGTCGACTGGTCCAGGACCCGGTAGTCGTAAGCCTTCAAGCGAATCCGAATGCGTTCTTTATTCATGGCTCTCTCAAAATTAACGGCAAACTAAAGGCCGGGGACTTAGAATCCCCGGCCCAGAATAACTCTAGGTAATAATTTCCGAAACAGTACCGGCGCCGACGGTGCGGCCGCCTTCGCGAATGGCGAAGCGCAGACCCTTGTCCATCGCGATCGGCGTGATCAGCTCAATGTCCATGGTCACGTTGTCGCCCGGCATCACCATTTC
>JAYVRS010000481.1:0-5958 GCA_043776185.1 Bryobacteraceae bacterium
CCGAGTTCGCCCAGGGTAGCGGCCGCCGAGGCGCCGGCCAAACCGGAACCAACCACGATGACCGAATGCTTGCGCTTGTTGGACGGGTTTACCAACTTCATGTCGAACTTAGTCCGCGTCCAGCGCGTCGTAATGTCGCCCGATGGGACTCTGGAATTGAGCTCCATGTTTCTCCTCTTACTGAACTTCGCTACCGATAAGACGGAACATTACCGCCACCGGAATTGAGATATTGCCACCCGCGATCAAGGCCGTCAAAGCGGTCGCCAGATTGCGTAACTTCGGCGAATACTTGGGATGATTGACGCCCAGACTTTGGAACGCGCTCCACACTCCGTGGGTGAGGTGGAAGCCCAGGCAAGCCATCGCGATGAGATAGGCGCCGAAGGCGACAGGAGCACGGAAACCAAGAATCACGTTGCGATAGACGTCGCCATCTTCGAATTGCGGGTGCGTTTGCCCGGTAGTGAGATGCGACAGATGGTAGACGATAAAGAAAAACAGGATCGGCCCGCTGAGGTACATGGTGCGCGAGGCATACGAGGACTTGGTGGCGGTCAATTTCTGGTACGCCACCGGACGCGCCTTGCTCTTCAGCGACCACAGCTGGAACGCGGCGGTGAGATGGAGCACCAACGTCGCAAGCAGAAACAGCCGTGCGCCCCAGAGGACGCCCATATTCGATTTCAGCAGGTGACCATAGTTATTGAGCACTTCCGCGCCCAGGTAAACCTGCAGGTTTCCCGCCATGTGCACCAGGGTGAAGGCCACCAGAATGCCACCGGTGAGGGCCATGACGGTTTTTTTGCCAATCGTCGCTTGCCAAAAGGCCAGCGATCGGTGAAGGGTGCTATTCGCAGCCACTGCGGACATAATTTTGCTCTGGCTCCTGAAGACTGATCGGTCCAGCTCCACCTATCGGATGAGTGGACCTCTACAATTTAACCAGATTTTGCTGGGGAACCGGGCGTTTGAGTTCAATTGGAGTAAAAATTAGGCGGGTTTCTGCACTCTTTGACCGACGGCTGGGCCAACGGGGCATGCTGACGGCAGGAAATAGCGGTAGTAGGCCCATCGGAAACCGTAAAGCGAACAGCCCAACGCCACAGCGATGACGGCGTTGACCATGAGGACGGCCACGCAGGTGACGAGGAAGGCGGCAGAGTCCACACGCCGCATTTTGGGCAGCCGTTTCCAGGTGGACCATTCGAGCAGGCAGATGCCGACGTAGGCGGTAACACCGGCCAGCGCCGCGACGGGAATTTTGGAGACATACTCGCTGCCCAGATAAATGGTGGCCATCAGGACCGCGCCATGGATGAGGTTCGAGACGCGGGTAGATCCGCCGCAGCGGACGTTGGCCAAGCTGCGAGCGGGAATGCCCACGCTGAGGGGAGCGCCAAACATTCCGGCGCAGACATTGGCGATGCCATAGGCACCCAACTCACCGTCGGCATCGGACGGCCGCATTGGTTTGTGCCAGCCGCGGAAATGGTCGACCACGCGGGAGGTGATCAGCAGATTCACTGAGGCGACGAAGGCCAGCCCCAGGCCCGGCAGCAAAAGTTTGTCGAGGTCCGCGGGGCTCCAGAGGAAACTGGCCAGCGGCGGCATCTCGAGGGGTAAGCGGCCCACAATTTTCTCATGCAAGCTGAGGGCATAGCCGATGCCGACTGAGGCGACAACGCCGATAAGCGGCGCCGGCATCATCTTGGAGCGGGCGGCGACGAAGAAAGCGACGGCAATGACGGTGACCCCTAAGACGAATGGTGGCCATTTGAAGCCGTCCAGCTTCTCGAGGACTATCCAAAACTGGGACAGAGTGGAAAGTTGGGTGGCCGAGTTCGGAATGGACAGGCCCATGATGGTCTTCAGCTGCGCGACGATCATCATCGCCCCAATGCCACAGGAGAATCCGGAGACCACCGAGTACGGCACCCGGAGAATGTAACGGCCCAAGCGCAGCACGCTGAAGATCATCATGAAGATGGAAGCAATCAGCGAGATTTTGGCGGCACCGGCGAGGCCGTAGTCCGCGACGGCTTTGGCAATGAAGGGGACGGTGACGGTGGCGGTGCCGCCGATAAGAACGGGATTGCGTCCCAGGAGGAAAGTGATGGGACAGGTAAGGAGGGACGTAAACAGGCCCATAATCGGCGGGAGGCCCATCAGCGTGGCCATCGCGAGGCCGTAGGGCAACGCGATCAGGGCCGCGATGAGTCCACCGAAGAAATCGCCGGTAAACGTCTTCCAACTGTAGGAAAATTTTCTCAGTCGCAAATCAACCTCAGCAGAGGCGGAGGCAGACGTGACCTTCCTCGTTGGTGCCCTCTCAAACCCGGAGGAGGGAAATTGTCTCAGAAACTCGAAAGCAAATCACGTCGGGCGGCTCATCAGGCACGCATAGCCTGGAAGCCGCCCGCCGTGGCGTAACGAACCGCAGCCTAGGCGGCGGCGGTCACTTTTTCAAAGGCCACCTTGAACTTCTCCATCTCCTCGCGCGTGCCGACCGAAATTCGCACGTGCTTGGGCATGGAGGTCCAAATGCGGCCCACGAGGATCTTCTCCGCGAACATGCCGTCGATGAACTTTTTCGCGCCACCATCGGTCGCGACCATGAAGTTGTTCGTCTCGGACGGAATGAACTTGTAGTTTTTCTTCGTGAACCACGAGAACAGGTCGTTCCGGACGTCGCCGATGATCTTGCGGCGTTCGGCCACCAAGTTCTTTTCCTTGAGGGACGCCGTGGCGCCCACCATCCCGGTGACCGGCAACGCGCCCGCGCCCCAAGGCGAAATCTTGGCCAGGAGATCGGGCCGGCCAAGCGCCGCACCGGCCCGCAGACCGGCCATTCCGTAGAGCTTGGAGAAAGTCCGCAGGATGACGACATCTTTATCGGCCGCCACGAGGTCAGAGGAGACCTCTTCCTTCGAAAGATGGATGTAGGCTTCGTCGAGCAAGATCACCGTGCCGGCCGGCTTGTTGTTCACCAGCCACTCAATGTCGCTCTTCTTCGTGGGCCAGCCACCCGGGTTGTTGGGGTTGCAGATGTAGATGAGGCCAGGCGAGGGGTGCGCGGCGGCCATCGCTTTGACATCGTGTGAGTAATCTTTCGAAAGCGGCACCTTGATTACTTTGGCACCGATAAACTCGGCCGCGCGAGAACCGGCTTCATAGCCCGGATCGGCGATCACGAAGGGCTTGTCCTTGGAGCAAAAGCCCATGACGGCCTGATGCAGGGGGGCGCTTGAACCGTCGTAAGGCACAACGTAGTTGGGCTTCACGCCGTCGATATCGGCCTGCACCTTGCCAAATTCAAAAGTGTGCTCGTACAAGTAACGGCCACCCTTCTTCAGCACGCTGGACATCGCTTCCACGGCGGCGTCACAGGGGCCCAACGGGTTCTCATTGGCATTGATGCGCACGGCATCGGCAGGAATCGGACCACGCATGGCGGAAAGGCCTTGGGCCAAGGCGGCCTCGTTGTAGAAAGGCAGGCTGGCGCCGGCCGTGATCATGGCGGCGACGCGGCTAAAGCTGCGTCGATTGAACCCGCGGTCAAGCAGGTTCTCTTGCATTTCAGGATTGAGCAATTGCTTCATGTTGTCTTCCCTCGCGGAATTCTCAAGTTTTGAAAGTTACGATCTTGGTAACTCAATGCCTTTAAAAGTTAGTATATTCTCTTCTGGCAGAATCGGAAATGGATTCTGGACTATTTTGTTAAAGAAAAGGACCAGCTCGGTCTGAACCGGCCCTTTTCCTCGGAATTTTAGAAATAGACCCGCAGGCCCAGCTGAATCATTCGCGAGAAGTTGGCTTGCGAAGTGATGCGGCCGTACTGCGAGTTACCGAAAGCGGTGTTAGCGGCGCGGAACATGGGGGTGTTCATGGCGTTGAGGGCTTCCGCCCGGAATTGCGCTTTGAACTTTTCCGTGATGGCGAAGGTCTTGAAGACCGACATGTCCCAGTTCACTTGACCCAGTCCACGGGTGGAGATGGTGCGGCTGACGTTCCCAAAGGTGAGCGCCGGGGCCGTAGAGAACGCACTCTTGTTCAAGTAGAAGGAGCCGTCGGCGGTGCCATCGGTCCACTGCGAGAGGTTGCCACCCGCGAACGGATCGGAACCGGTGGTGTTCGGCCGTTGACTGGAGGCGAAGATGACGCCGTTGTTATTCGAGTTCTGCCGGATCTGATAGGGATAGCCCGAATTCAAGATCGAGATCCCGTTGATTGACCAGCCGCCGAGAGCGATATCCACCAGACGATTGGCATTACCCAGGTAGGTGCGGCCCTTGCCGAAGGGCAAATCGTAAGTGAAACCGAGGCTCAGGCGGTGCGTGGCATCGAGGTTAGAGAGTCCGTACTCCGAACGCAGATCGTAGACGTTCTGGGGAGCGACGTTGCCGCCATTCAGGTTGTTACCCGTGCCGCCCGAGACGTTGTCCAAATTCTTTGAGTAGGTCCAGGCGGTTAAGAAGGTGACGCCCTGGCTGAGCCGTTTTTGAGCACGAACCGCCAAGGAATCATAGCGAGCGCGACCGTAGTCGGAGAACGAGAGGTTGATGTTACCGAAGGAGGGGAATGGACGAAGTAACTGGGCCTGAGCCACCGTCGGGGTGCCAACGCCGACGGCCCCACCTTTGCCGAAATAAGGATTCGGTACGGAGCCGCTGAGGGCGGAAGCACCGAGGGCAAAGTTACGCGCTTCCACCTGATTGATATTGATGGCGGCGGAGTTCAGAGTAAGTCGCGATGACCGGGACCCTACATAAGCCACCGAGAGAGCGATGTTACCCGGCAATTCGCGTTGAATGTCAAGTGAGTACTGCTGTACGTAAGTCGACTTGGCGTTCTGATCCATGATGGTTAAACCCTTGCCGATGCCGGTACGGTCACCGAGGGTGTTGCCGATCGGCTTATCCAAACCGCTGGCGAAGACATTGGACAGGCTGAGCGCTGGGGTCCGGCCGCTATCGACGGTGGTGACGGCTTGGGTGGAGGCGATGAAACCCTCCGAAGTGAGCGGCCCACCGTAGGCAAAGGCCGGGGCCCAAAAGATGCCGTAGCCGCCGCGGATGGTGGTTTTGGCGTTCATCTGATAGGCCACGCCGATGCGGGGCGAAAGCTTATTCTGGTCCGGGTTACCGGTGGAGCGCTTGTTACCGCCTTGGCCGGCGAACTGCACCGCGCCAGGCGTGGGAACACCCGACGGTGCAGAGATCGAATTGAGCACTTTACGGTCGAAGCCAACAATCAGGTTGTCGTTAGATTCGATGAGGCCGGTCTCACGCTCCCAGCGAACGCCAAAGTTCAACGTGAATTTACTGCTCAAGCGAATGTCGTCCTGTACGAAGCCGGAAGCGTAATTGAGATACTGAAAGAGCTTAGTAGGGACGAGTCCGTCAGCCGCGGCCGGGTTACCGAGTAACAGACTGGCTACGTCAGCGCCGGAGGCACCGTCACCGCGTAAGTAATTGGCGCGGGTGAATTGATCAGTAAAAGAGAAGTTACCGGCCGAATTACCGTAGTCAACGCCCGACACCTTGATTTTGCGATAGTCGACACCAAATTTGAGGCTATGCTTGCCTACAAACTTGGACAATTGAGTTCCGAAGTTATTCGAACTGGGCACGCTAGAGCCATTATTATTGGTACCCATGGCGTCGCCGGCGTAAAAGCTCTCGTAAGCAACTCGCGGGAAGGTAGTCACGGGTATCTGCGCGACAAAGCTCGGCGATAGACCTAGCTGCCCGACATTATAGCCGGCGCTCTTTTGCGAGCTTAGGTTCGGAAAGCGATTGAATCCGTAACGGATCGCGAGTACCGTGGTGGGATTCAGGGTCAACGTATTGTTGATCTGAGTCGCGTTCACTTTACGATCCAGCGTCCATTGCTGGGGGGAGGCAACGTTACCGGGGAACCAGTTTTCACCGGGCTCCAGCGAGTTGTATCGCAAGT
>JAYVRS010000482.1:0-1859 GCA_043776185.1 Bryobacteraceae bacterium
GCAGATTTGCCACGAGTGTGGCGCCTCGGTACCGGTGCCGGTTCCCGAACCTCGGGTCCGCGACCTCTTCGACCAAGCCATGGCCATCGACCCCGCCCAGCGTGAAAGCTGGCTCTGGAGCGCCTGCCAATACAACGAGGCACTATTTGAAGAGGTGCGCTCGTTACTGGATGCCGCCGCTGCCGCGGCCTCCACCAAAACGCAGGGTGCCACCACTGGGCCCTATATCGGCGTCTACAAACTTTTGCGCGAACTCGGCCGCGGCGGGATGGGCGTCGTCTATCTCGCCGTTCGCGACGACGGAGCCTTCCGCAAGAACGTCGCCGTGAAACTGCTGCTGCGGGAAAACGTCACGCCCGAGTTCGTCTTACGTTTCAAGCAGGAGCGGCAAGTGCTCGCCGCGCTCGACCATCCCAACATCGCCCGCATCCTCGATGGCGGCGATGCCCCGGACGGCATGCCTTATTACGTGATGGAGTACGTGGACGGCCAGCCAGCCGACCAATACTGCGATACGCAACGGTTGTCACTTACTGGCCGTATCAAGATCTTCCAGCAGATGTGCCAGGCCGTGCAATATCTGCATCAGAGCTCGATTCTGCATCGCGACCTGAAGCCCGCAAACATTTTGGTATCCACGGAAGGCGTGGTCAAGTTACTCGATTTCGGCATCGCCAAGTTATTCGGGGCCGGCGCTTTCACTAACTCCGATGTTACTAGCGTGCAAGGCCAATTGATGACGCCCGGTTACGCGAGCCCGGAACAGATGAATGGCGCGCCGTTGCAGGCCGCTTCCGATATCTATGCGCTCGGAACTATTCTGTATTTTTTGCTAACGGGCGGCCCGCCCTTTAGTGGGCTGGAAGAAAAGATGGCCAAGCTGGCCTCGCGCCAAGGTCCTACGCCGCCCAGCGCTAATATCCGCCAGGATCTGCAGGCCACCGAGAGCACCGCCCAACTGCGCCGTTCCATGCTGGGCCAACTCGATAGCATCGTGCTCAAGACGCTCCGAGTAGACCCGCGCGATCGTTACGCCTCCGCGGCTGACCTCGCCACGGATCTTCAACGCTTTTTGGACGGAGAGCCCGTCGCCGCCCATCACGAGACTGTGGCCAAGCGCTCGTTCCGCATCCTGCGCCGCGGCCGCGCGGTGATTGCGGCCGGCGTCGTGTTCCTATTGCTGGCCGGCTTTGGTGCCTGGCAGTGGCAACGCGTCCAGCAACAAAAGTCGGAGGCCGCCGCGCGCGAAGCCGAAGTCTCGGCTCGCGAAACGCAGCTTCGCGCCCTGCTGGACCAACTCGAAAAACGGTTGGCCGCGGCCGGCCAGCAGCCGCCCGCCGTCGATGAACGCATTGCCGATGTCGGCAAGCTGAAGCAAGCTTTTGCCAAGGATTACACCGCCATCGCGGCACGTTCGGCGGGCAACGATCCGCTCATGAATCGCGCCATTCGCTATCTGGATCGCGTGCAGACCGCCGTGCCTTCGGCTCCCAAGCTCGGCCTTGAAGTCGCTGACGCTTACCAGCAGTTAGGCGTCCTTCAGGAGAGCGCTCCGGCCACTCGGAAAGCGGCCTTATCCACTTATCGCAAAGCGGCGGTAACGTTGGCTAGTTGCCCGGTCGATAACCAGGTTCTGGAACGTATGGCCATGCTGCGGGAGCGCGCCCAGAAGTTGGGCGGCACGTTGGAGGAGCCCCCTGCCGCCTTGCCGGCCACTCTGCCGGCCGTGCCAGCTCCTGAACCTGAACCAGCGCCGGTAGTAAGTCGCTCGCCTCTTGCGGCGCCCCGCACGCCTGGCAGGCCAGAGCCAGTGCAGCTTCACGCAGACCCCGCAGTGGAAGTGGTTCCGGCACCGAGAC
>JAYVRS010000483.1:0-5953 GCA_043776185.1 Bryobacteraceae bacterium
CTGGCGGCGGGCCGCCCGGCGGCGGTTTTGGGGGCATGGGCGGCCGGACAAAAATCCTCAAGGAATTCGACAAAGACGGCAATGGCTATCTGAATGCCGAAGAGAGAAAGGCCGCGCGAGCCCATCTGGCCGCGCAACCTCGCCGTGGATTTGGCGGGCGCCGCGGGGGGGCCGGTGGATTTGGCGGGGGCGGCGAGGCACCAAAGTTCGAGCCCGGTCTCCCTGTCAAGCCCTCCGACGTGAAGCCGGCGACGGCCGCCTTCTACGACATGGGCACCGTGCGCACGCTCTTCTTTGAGTTCGAAGATGCCGACTGGGAAAAAGAGATGGCGGAGTTCTATCATACGGACGTCGAAGTCCCTGCCAAATTGACCGTTGACGGCAAAGTGTATCCGGATGTCGGCGTGGCGTTCCGTGGCGCGACGTCTTTCATGATGGCCCCCGAGGGCGGTAAGCGCTCGCTCGACGTTTCGATTAATTTCCAGCACGACGACCAGCGTTTAAATGGCTACCGGTCGCTAAACCTGCTGAACGCCTCTGGCGACCCCACCATGATGCGTACAGCGCTCTATCATTACATCGCCCGCCAGTACATTCCCGCGCCCAAGGCCAATTGGGTGCGCGTCGTGATCAATGGAGAAAACTGGGGGGTGTACGTCAATACTCAACAGATCAATAGCGACTTAGTGAAGGAGAATTTTAAGACCACCAAAGGTACGCGCTGGAAAGTGGCCGGCAGTCCTCGGGGGCAAGGCGGGTTAGCTTACATCGGGGACGACGTGGCGGCTTACAAAAAAGCTTACGAAATCAAAAGCAAGGATGATCCGAAAGCTTGGCAAGCGCTGATCAACCTATGCAAAACCCTGCGTGACACGGCTCCCGAAAATCTGGAAGCTGCCTTGGCACCGATCCTCGACATCGAAGGCACCTTGAAGTTCCTGGCCATCGACAAAGCCCTCATCAACAACGACGGCTTTTGGACCCGCGCCAGCGACTACTCCCTTTACCTCGACCCCAGCGGCAAGTTTCATCTGATTCCCTGGGACGCCAACGAAACCCTGCGCGAAACCGAGGGTGGATTCGGACGGCGCGGCGGCGAAGAGCCAACTGCCCCCAACGTCCAACTCGATCCCTTTGCCGGCGAAGGCGACTCGGGCAAGGCCGTGCTGGGCAAGCTGCTGGCCGTGCCGGCGATCCGCGCCCGCTACTTGGGCTACATGCGCGACATCGCCCTCAACTGGCTCGACTGGAAAAAGGTGGGGCCCGTGGTGGCCCAATTTCAAAAGACGATCAACGCCGACCTAAAGGCCGATACTAAGAAACTCTTCGCCACCGACATCGCTCTGCGCGCGGTGACCGAGGACAGCATCGCCCCTGGCTTCGGCCCCACCGCGCCGCCCAAACTCAGCCTAAAATCGTTTTGCGAACAACGGCGGAACTACCTGCTTGCCTATCCCGGAATCAAGCAGTAACTTCGAGCGCTAAGCGCCCGTGGTCGATGACACCATTCGCCAGTCCAGTTCTCGCAGGAACTCCGGCTTATCGCGCCAGCCTTCCACCACTTTGACAAAGAGCTCCAGAAATACCTTACGCTCGGTCCACTTCTCGATCTCAATGCGAGCCCGTGACCCGATCTCCTTGATCATCTGTCCACCTTGTCCGATGATGATCTTCTTTTGCCCCGTGCGCTCCACAATGATGCTGGCGTTGATGCGGACCAGCTTCTCGCTCTCTTCCCACTTCTCCACCACCACCGCCACGGCGTGCGGCACTTCCTGATTCGTCAGCCGTAGAATCTGCTCCCGCACTAACTCCGCCACCAGAAACCGCATCGGCTGATCGGTAAGATAATCCTCGGGATACAGCGCCGGGCCCAACGGTAACTGCCGGACAATCGTGTCGAGGAGGGCCTGGATGCTGACGCCGCCCTTACGCGCCGAGATCGGGACAATTTCCTTAAACGTAAATACCTCGGCATACTTCTGCATGATAGGCAGTAAGTCGCGTTTATCCTTGATTTTGTCGATCTTATTCAACGCACAAATCACCGGCGTGCCGGTCTTGCGGACCGCGTCCATGGCCTTCAATTCGCGTTCATCGCAAGGCAGCGTCGCGTCCACCACATAGAGGATCAAGTCCCGGCCCTCAATCGCCGCGCGCACGGTCTGCATCATGCGCCGGTTGAAGTTATTGTCGCTATCGTGGATCCCGGGCGTATCGACAAAGACAATCTGCGCCCCGGGACGCGTTGTGACTCCCTGAATCACCGTGCGCGTGGTCTGCGGACGCGGCGCGACAATGGCTAGCTTCGCGCCCACCAGCGCATTCAGTAGCGTGGACTTACCCGCGTTCGGACGGCCGGCAATACCGACGTGTCCGAAACGATGCTCAACCTTTGGCAGCTTCGCCATTAACGGCCCCCTGTTCCTTCTTAGGCCCTTCGAACAAGCGCGCCTCGCGTAAACGCGCAATCTTCACCTGTTCCACTCTGAGGCCGCTCGCGGCCAGCACCTCCACCCGAATGCCCTCGCGTTCAATCGCCTCGCCCACTTGGGGCACGCGGCCCATCCACTCGGTCACCAAGCCGCCCACGGTCGTCGCTTCCGTATCTTCGTCCAGCTCATATTCCACTAACTCCACCAGATGACTAATGTCAAAGCTGCCCGCCACCACATACTCACCATTGCCCAGGCTCTCCACATCCACATGGGGCTCATGCTCGTCGCGGATCTCGCCCACAATCTCCTCCAACATGTCTTCCATCGTCACCAAGCCAGCGGTGTGGCCATACTCGTCAATCACCGCCGCCATATGCTGGCGGTTCTCCCGCATATCTTCTAGTAACACCTTCACACTCTTCGATTCCGGCACCAACCGGATCGGCCGCACCAGATCCTTCACTTTTTTCCGTGGCCGCTCCGCTTCATTCACTTCCAGCACATCATGCACATGCACGAAGCCGACAATGGAATCGACGTCCTCTCGGAAAACCGGGATGCGCGAATACTGCTCATGAATCACTAACTGCCGTAAGTCCTCTAGCGAAGCGTCTTCCTGAATGCCGACAATGCTAGGGCGCGGCGTCATCACGTCGCGAATTACTTTTTCGCCAAACGCTACCACCGAATGGATCAGCTTACGATCGCCCTCTTCAATAAGCCCCTCTTCGGCACCCGCTTCAATCAGCGCCTCAATTTCCTCGGCGGAAGTCTGCGGCTCCTCTTCGGGATCCGCGGGGCCGGACAGGTCAGCCAAGGAATGCATAAAGTCGAGCAAGGCGGCCAGCGGACGCATCGCCAATACCATCAGCCTCAGCAGCGGCAGTAAAGCCGTCAACCACCTACCGGAGGTTTTGCGATAGGTAAGCTGCGGAAAAACGTAGCAGACCACCATCATCGACAGCCAGGAGAACAGCGCGGCTTGCACGAAGTCCTCTCCCAGAAAGCGCTCCCGCGTCGCCAACACCGACATCGCCACCCCTAGCAGCGCCAGCAGCGAGTGCTTCCACAAGGAGAAAATCAACGCCCCGCGTTCGGTCTTCAGGCCGATGCCGTCTTCGATGGATAACTTGAAGTAAGCCAGCGCCGGTAACTCTCGCGTGCGCAAACGCATCGCTTCCAAATAGAACATTTGCACTGCGGTGGCCAAGCCCAACAAGGCCAAGCCTACCAGGATTCCCACGATCAGCACGATCGTCAAGCTTCGGCCCTTTCAATCAGGCCGCTAGGCAAGCCATACTTGCGCCGGTACTTCGACTCCCGTTCGCGCATCTCGCCCTGGTCTCCTTCATGGTCATGGCCCAGTAAATGGAGCACGCCATGCAGCAGTAAGATGCGCACTTCCTCTTCGATTCGATGTCGATGTTCGGCGGCTTGCGCTTTGGCCCTCTCCAGCGAAATCGCGATATCGCCTAACGGCCCAATGGGTTCGCCGCTAGGAAAGCTGAGCACATCCGTCGCGTAGTTATGGCCGAGAAACTGGCGGTTCAACCGCCGCAATTCTTTGTCGCCCGTTAGCAAGCACGTAAATGTGCGACCGGCGCACAACTCGCGCCGCAGCATGTCCGCAAACACTCGCAATGCCGTACGGCCAAGCCGCGGCGTCGCTCGTTCAATAAGGAGACTGGTCTCCGGCTCAGACATACATTAGATTCGGACGATACAAAAGGCTAATCAGGCTCCGTCACGTTGGGGGGCAAGGATGTCTCAGCGGGGAGCGTATCCAAGCGCAACGCAAGCTGGCGGCCTGCTCCGGTCAATTCATTGTAGCGTTCGTAGGCCTGCACAATCTTCTGTACCAGGCTATGCCGCACTACGTCAACGTCGGTGAAGGGGACGAACGTTATACCCGGCACGCCTTTCAACACGTCCGTCACCTCCAGCAGGCCACTGCGCATCTTCCCCGGCAGGTCGATCTGCGTTAGGTCCCCGGTGATCACCATCTTCGAATTGAAGCCCAATCGCGTCAGGATCATCTTCATTTGCTCACGCGTCGCGTTTTGCGCCTCATCGATGATAACGAATGCGTCGTTCAGCGTCCGCCCGCGCATAAAAGCGATCGGCGCAATTTCGATGGTGTTGCGCTCAATCAGCTTTTCCACGCGTTCGCTCTCCAACATGTCGAACAGGGCATCATACAGTGGTCGCAGATAGGGGTCGACCTTCTCCTGCAGCGTCCCTGGCAGAAAACCCAGGCGTTCCCCAGCCTCCACCGCCGGACGGGTCAGAATGATCCGAGACACTTTCTTGCCGAGTAGCGCCGATACAGCCATCGCCACCGCCAAGTACGTCTTACCCGTCCCGGCGGGGCCGATGCCAAACACCATGTCGTTCCGCTCAATGGCTTCCATGTAACGGCGTTGGTTCACCGTCTTCGGCGCGAGCATCTTCTTGCCAAAACTGCGTTGCTTGCCGCTCTCCACTAGGCTGCGCAACCGCACCTCGGCATCGCCGATCACCACTGCCAGATAGCCAGTTAAGTCGCCGTTGCCGAAGATGTGGCCTTGCCGCACTAGGTCTGAATAGTCTTCGACGATTTGAGTGACCCGCAGAACGCTCGCGTCAGCACCATCCACCTTCAGACCTTCGGCACACACATCCAGCCGGACGTGGAAGCCCCGTTCCAGCAGACGTAGGTTCTCGTCGCGCGTGCCGAATAAGGACTCGACACCATGAGGAAGCGCAAGCGTCGTTTTCATTGAGTGAAGGGGGTGATGGCGGTCAACAAGGTTGAGATACCGAATGAGCGGATCATCTGAGAGGAATTATACCAAACCCCCAGCAGCTACCCGACCAGCGTAGCCACGCCCCGCAGGCCTTGATGCTTTTCCAAACGGACTTTCAGCTCCTGCCGAGCCCTTAACAAACGGCTCTTGGCCGCGGCTACCGAAATCCCCAGCGTCTGGGCCACATCCGGCATCGAACGTTCCTCAATGTCCCGCATCCAGAAAACCTTCTTCAACAGGGGCGGCATTCGGTTCACCTCCTGATGCAAGATCTGGCTTACCTCGTGTCTCCCCAGGTCCGCCTCGGGAGTGTCCGCGCGATCGCGTAAATCAAGCGTGCCCACTTCGTCGCCAATCTTGACGTCATCTATATACAGGAACTTCGCGCGTTTGTCTTTCCGCAAGCGCATCAAGCACTGATTCACCACAATGCGCGTGAGCCAAGTGGAAAACTTGGCCTCAAAATTGAACTGGCCTAGGTGCGAGTAGGCCTTCCAGGTGGCGTTTTGCACCTCGTCCTCTGCATCGGAGCGATCCCTTAAGATGGAATACGCTAGTTTGAAACTAATTGAGCGATGGCGCTCGATTAGCTCAGTAAAGCCCGCATCGTTGCCAGTCTTGGCCAGTAGAACCAATTCATCGTCGGTCGAATTGACGAACTCACTTGGATTCTTTTGCATCTCGGTCCAGCTTTCCGGAGTCTTTAACCCCAAGGGCTTAAGCTCTCAT